>JAGLWX010000389.1 GCA_023133185.1 Fidelibacterota bacterium | reverse complement strand
CGGGGATACCTGCTTATCGAAAGAGAAAAGCCGGATCTGATTATCCTGGATGTGATGATGCGGACAGAAGACGAGGGATTCTATATTGCCGAAAAGATTCGTTCCCAGCCCGATATTGCCAACATACCGATCATCATTCTTACAGCTGTTTGCCAGCAGACCGGCTATCAGTACAAAAAGAATGACGACGTCCTTCCCGTGGATGAATTTATTGAAAAACCGGTTATGCCCAACACCCTGATTGAAATAATTGAAAAATATTTAGGAAAAAATTCATGATGGGACTTATGCCTGATAAAATCATTATTGGCGGTATCCTTGAATACGCTGATCTGAATATGGTCTCGATACTTTCTGCCCCAAACCAGCCCGGTGTTGCAGGAAAAATTCTGTCACAATTGGGTGTTAATAAGATCAATGTAGAATTTATTACCCAGAGCGAAAATCTTGAGGGAACGGCGGATATTACATTCTGTTTTAAAACGGAATACAAAGACAGAGTACGAAAATTGCTGGATAGTATGAAGGGAATCGTCCGCGCCCATGGAGACAAATGGCAAGACGATATAGCCATCCTGGTCGTCTATGGTCCGCATTTTAAAGAAAAGCCGGCGATATCAGGTAAAATGTGTGAGCAGCTTGGAAAATACAAAATAAACATTTTAGGAATATCAACGAGTATATCGAGTATCAGCTGCATTATCAGCGAATCCAGTCTGAAAAAAGCCAAAGACGCTTTACTCGAAGCCTTTCAACTTCCCGAATAATTCTATATATGATAAAAAATCCGGAAGTAAAACAGTTAAAAGATGAAATTCGCCGCCTGAAAGCGCGGATTAGCGAATTGGAAAAAACCGAAGAAGAACTTAAGAAAGCGGAAAGAGAACTTACCAGGAATGAAAAAATATTTCGTGATCTGGTCGAACTTTTGCCCCAAACTGTTTATGAAATGGATTTGCGTGGCAATTTTAAGTTTACCAATAATTATGGAATTCAATGCTTTGGATATACTCACGAAGATATAGACAAAGGAGTTAATTTTTTCCAACTATTTATCCCGGAAGACCGGGAGAGAGTTAAACAAAATATCCAATCGATTCTCGACGGTACGGCTTTAAAAGGTAATGAATATACATCGCTCCGTAAAGATGGCAGTACATTTCAGTCGCTTTTTTACTCAAACCCGATCCTGCATAATGGAAAACCGGTTGGTTTACGAGGCGTGGTAATTGATATTACCGATCAAAAAAATGCTGAACGGGATTTGAAAAATTCCCGTGACCAGTTACGAAATCTGGCTTCTCATTTACAATCAATTCGTGAAGAAGAGCGATTGATTATGGCGAGAGAGATCCATGATGAGTTGGGACAGGTGTTGACGGCATTAAAAATGGATCTGATCTGGATGCAGAAGCGGCTTGATACTGAACAGACCGATCAGCTTAAAAAAGTTCAGTCGATGTCTGATTTAGTCGATATGACTATTATGACGGTGCGCAGAATATCGACAGAACTTCGACCCGGTTTGATCGACGATCTTGGACTGCCTGCGGCAATTGAATGGTATTGCGGTGAATTTCAAAACCGCACCGGGATAAAATGTGATCTTGATCTCGATGAAAAAGAACATATCCTTGAGCAAGACCGCTCGATTTCCGTTTTTAGAATTTTCCAGGAATCTCTGACGAATGTCGCCCGACATTCAAAAGCCACGAAAGTACATGCACATTTACAGTTTGATGATAGTACATTAAAAATGGAAATAAGGGATAATGGCATTGGCATTACCGAAGACCAGATCAACAGTCCAAAGTCTCTTGGGCTGATTGGACTAAAAGAACGGGTAAATCCGTGGGGTGGAGAAGTAATTATCAGTGGCGTTCACTCCAAAGGCACAACGGTAAAAGTTATATTACCTATCAAACCCGGAAAAATTGCATAATGATTAATGTACTGATTGCTGACGATCACGCAATTGTCAGAGATGGATTAAAGCAAATCTTTAAAGAAACTTCGGATATCATCGTAACCGGAGAGGCGGCGAACGGCGCGGAAGTCATTGAAAAAATCAGTAAAAACCGGTATGATGTTGTTGTGTTGGATATTTCCATGCCCGGAAGAGGCGGACTTGATGTACTAAAACATATCAAGACTCATTATCCTGCAATTCCGGTGTTAGTGTTGAGTATGTATTCCGAAGATCAGTATGCAGTGCGGGTATTAAAAGCCGGAGCTGCAGGATACATGACAAAAGAAACAGCTTCAGAACAATTGATATTGGCAGTAAGAAAGATTTCTGAAGGCAGAAAATATATCAGCGCCGATCTTGCTGAAAAATTGGCATCATCTCTCGACGAAAATCGACAAAAAGCGGCTCATGATAAGCTTTCCGATCGCGAATTTCAGGTACTACGACTAATTGGTTCAGGAATGACTGTCGGGCAAATAGCGGAAGAACTTTCATTAAGCGTGAAAACAATAAGCACAAATCGCGCTCGTATTCTGAAAAAAATGAATATGAAAAATAATGCGGAGATGATTTGCTATGCTATCCGGAATGGACTGGCGTTATCGGATAGATAACAGTGTATTATTGACCACAATGCTCCTTCGTGATAATTAACTTTGCGAAAGTTTCTTCGGATAATGCGAACGATTCAAGAAGATATCGCGAAGTACTATTAGATAACTTTCGCAAAGCTAATCACACTTTGGAATCAGCGAAATGAGTCAAATATACCAAGTGTTAAGACGGGAAAAAGTTTTACCGACGGGGAGCTATGTTTGTAGCGCATAGGGGAATCGAACCCCTGTTACCG
>JAGLWX010000388.1 GCA_023133185.1 Fidelibacterota bacterium | reverse complement strand
TCGAACCCACGACCTCAGCATTGCGAACGCTGCGCTCTCCCAGCTGAGCTACAGCCCCATTCAAAAATCAAGGTTTAAACTTAAAATAATCCCGGTTTGTTTCAAAAGAGTTATTTCACTTATTTTTCTTACGAAAAAAGCCCTTCTTCTTCGGTTTTTCAGCAGAATCGTCTTCTTTTTCAGCTCTATCTTCTTCCTCTTTTTTCCGCTCCATCTTTTCCAGCCGTTTTTCAAATTCACTCATTTCTGCAAATTCTTCCTCTGATTCTGTTCCGGTTTCCTGCTGTTCTTCAGGCGGCTTGGCAGCTATAGCCGCTTTTTTCAATCGCTCTTCTTCCAGTTTTTCAAGTTTACCAAGCATCAGAACGACTTCACCGTTGAATTCCTGGATGGTTTTTTCCAGCCGCTTCATCAATTCATCAGCCATTCGCTTTCCATAACTCTTGCCGATATTATCAAGAATATCATCGAGTTTGCGTTTTATGTATTCACTGCGCTTATCGGTTTTACTAAAATCAACTTCAGGCGCTTTTTGTTCAAGCTGCTCTTCAGCGCTTTTTCCGCCTCTTCTGCTTAATCTTGTTCGCCGTGGGTCCGCCATAATTTCCCTTTCAATTTTTTAAAAGTATAGGTTAAACATCCAATAGAGTCAAGCCTTTTTATCTTACTTTTTCGAAATTTAATAATGGTTTTGGGTCGCAGCCAATCGACAATAGGAGGAGCAATATAATAACCGACGATCGCTCCAAGCACAGCGCCGGAAAAATAGTAGATACCGGTCTGATTAACAGGAATAAGGACGAGCATATTTACTAATTGTCCTGCTCCTAATCCCGCCGATGTTGTGCCAAGCATAGTCATCCAGTAAAGAATATCCGCTTCTTCCTGACGGTTCCAGTATTTCATTTTATCGATAGATTTTATAGAAATGTCGTAGAATTGATTATCCAGTAATAACCTGATATTGTTCCGGTCCGATTTATAGAAGTAACCGCTATATTTCTGTTTATTATTCATTTTAACAATGCAATAGGAATTCACCGGCACTTCCGAAAGATGTTGTTCGGCAAAAAGCGGTTGGTATTTTCGTTGTAAATATTCCAGTTTATCTTTATCCGGCGGCTCTTTTTTATCAATCTCCTTACCCAACAAATAAACTTCGTATTGGCTGTATAAAAATTTCTGTATCTTAATTCCCTGGTTATCCCAATATTGAATAACAGCGACAATACTATCACTGGGTAACCGGTGGAATTGCGCATTGATGAAGATATTCACTTCCGGAAACAGATGATAATGCGCCTTTTCAATAATATCTATTTCAGACCCGACATTCTCATGCACAACAACAATTTCACCTGCATAAATAAATGTATATAATGTGATCTGAAATAGTATAAAAAGAGTACTGAACTTCATGTTGATAAAAAGCCCCGTTTATTAAACGGGGCCTTTGTACTTATTTCTTTTTCAATTGATGATTACTCAATCCGAATTATTAGAAGCTAAAACCGGTTTCAATCGTTGTTATAGAGACAGATTCAGTCTCAGGATCGATCACTCCGTTACCGTCATAATCCCGGTAGGTTCTCTGGAATACATAATAAATGACTGCCCCACCACCTAACTCAAAACCGATTTTATAACCCAATATCGTGCTTTCGGATGGATTCCCAAAATCGAAGGGATTGTCATCATTATTGCGTTGATAAAAAGCTATTGCATCGGCTAATTTCGGGATTTTTCCTTTCGGGATAGATGCTGTTGCCATAAAACTCTTTATTTCAGTCCCCGATGTGAACATATGCTGGTAATAACTACCGAGAACAACATAATTAAGGATATTAACATCAAACGCACCGAATACACCCTGGCTGGCGTCGGTTAATAAACTTATCTCATCCTTTGTATAGGGATATAATGAGCCATCAGGTTTGGTACGAATGGAAACCCGTGCAAAATCATAGGCTTTATCCCAGAAGTTGTACAGAAAATTATCTCCCGCCATGCGGTATTCGAGAGTCAGGTTTACAATTTTAAAAAGATTCATTTTCAAGCCCGGCGCCGCAAATCCCCAACCGGGAGTAAATTTTACAACGCTACCATCGGATTTGTATTGATTAACCTCTCCCGATATAAAACTGGCTGCCTGACCATAAATAAATAATTTCATGAATTTGAGATTCAATGCCGGATAGCCTATATCAAAGGAAGCAGCAGTTAGTGTTTTTGATTGATCTGCCGTGCTGAATGGATCTGGTTTAGCATTAATATAGTCATCGAATTCTTTCGATGGATCTATAGGATAATGATCGGTCTTTCCATCCCCATCAATATCATAATCAAGTTCATCGGGAATTCCATCTCCATCACTGTCTTTTTGATATTTTCTACCTTTCAAAGCATCACCAGGTTGATAGCCGAAAGCGCCGGCTGCAAAATATTCCGGTAATTCAAATTCTAACTTGGGAAATGCATCAAATATATCAGGAACATTATCATCATCGGTATCTTTTAAACCTTTATACTGATTCACATCCATAACCAATGATCCACCGAATATAACCGGAATTTTCTTGAGTGGCTGATATGTGACACGACCACCGACAAGTCCAACCATCTCTTTAGCATTTGCAACAAAGGCTTCCCAGCCTAAACCACCGATTTTCATTCCGGTATGAACGCCGACTTTACGTACCTGGGGATATTCGGTAGTATTTGAATATCCACTCATTAAGATACCGTAACCGAGTGTTACATTGTCCATAGCGCCCAATTTTGCAAAGAAAGGATCACCCGGTTTCGCCCAGCGGACATAATAAAATTTATCGAGATAATCGGAGAATTCATCCCACTCGTCTTCACGGATATTGCCTTGATCATCCATA
>JAGLWX010000387.1 GCA_023133185.1 Fidelibacterota bacterium | reverse complement strand
CAAATGGAAAGAGATCGCGGAATCATGGCAGTCGATCTTTACGATTATGAGACGCTGTTCAATATCAATACTAAAATATCCAAAAAAGACCGTTTGATAACCCGCGCTTCCACACCGAATCATGGAATGGTTTTCACCGGAGTCGATCTAAAAGACGGCAAACCGGTCAAGTGGCTTGTTGAAAATTCATGGGGAACCGATCCTGGAAACGATGGTCGCTGGACGATGTACGATTCCTGGTTTGATGAATATGTGTTTACTATTATTATTCAAAAATCCCGACTGCCAAAAGAGGTGTTGGAATTATTGAAGACAAAACCGGTTGTGCTGCCGCCCTGGGATCCGATGATGGATTTATTTCGATAAAGCTGTAGCAATTTACCTCAAAGACCTCTGGTAAGGTAAAAGTTTTGTCCTATGTAACAATGTTCTTTGATTATGTAAATACTTTAACCGCCCCTCTTTCCCCTTCCGGCGACTGCCGGAGGATTAAGGGGTGGTTACAAACTTTAATTATAGGACATTTCTTTTACTCAATGAAACCTATGATAATGAAATTTAGTATATACAGAATTGATAGATGAAATTAGCGGTCATATCGGATATTCACGGAAATCTTGAAGCATTTCAGGAAGTTCTGCGCGATATAGACGCCCAGCAACCAGACCGAACAATATCATTGGGCGATTTTATCGATTACGGTCCCAATCCAAATGAAGTTACTCATGAATTAATTCATCATTTCATCCCTTCGATTCTTGGAAATCATGAGTATGCATTGATCAATGACCACGTTCTGCGTTCTTTTTCAAAGATCGCCTATGATTCCATGCAAATCACCAAATCGCTGCTTTCGGACCTTGTGATAGATTATATAAAAACGCTTCCCCTGTTTTTAATTATTGAAAATATCCGCTTTGTGCACGGGATCCCGCCGGATTCCGCATTGGAATATATTTCCCAATTCCCAACTCCGATCCTCAGTTATGTTTTTGAATCATTCCCTGAAAGAATTGCGTTTGTCGGACATACACATACACTGGGATTATATGCATACGATGGCGATTTGGTCACTTTTTCTCCCATACATGAAGGAGACACGACGCTGGATCCGGCGAAACGCTATATCATAAATGCCGGAAGCGTTGGACAACCACGGAATAGCAACAAGCAAGCAAAATATATCATCTATGATACGGAGTCAATGATAGTGACTGTACGCTTTATTTCATACAATGCCCGGAAAACAGTTAAAAAGATACGAGCATTAGGTTTTCCGGAAACTAATGCGACACGGCTACTTTAGTATGAGATTTCTACAATTTTGTCTTTTTCTTTTTGTTAAAATATTTTATTCGTTTTGGATAATCTATAAATGAGATCAATTTTTTAATATCTACATGAATTAAGTTTTTCAGGGACAATTAATCATATATTATCCTGGCTAAATCATATCACAATTTCCTGAAAATAAATTGTCCTCTCCCTGCTTTTCCCAATATTTTTCCATCCCGATAGATAACTTCTCCACGAGAAATTGTCATTTCCACTTTTCCGGTCAGTTCAAATGAATCATATGGCGAAAAATCAGCGCGGCTTACTAATTTGTCAGTGGACACCTGCCATTTTTCTCCAGGATTAAAAATTACAAGATCGGCGTCACTGTTCAGTGCAATTGTTCCTTTCCGAGGAAACATACCGAAAATTTTAGCGGGATTAGTTGAAAGAACCCGGACCAACCGGTTTACAGAAATACGTTTCTTTACGACACCTTCCGAAAACATCAACGGCAGCAGCAATTCAACGCTTCCCATACCTTTGGGCACCTGAGTAAAATCAGACTTTTCTCGCTTATACCGGGACATAAACGGGCAATGATCCGTGCCGACAACCTGAATAATTTCCTCTTTAATAGCCTGCCATAATCGCTTTTGATCTTCAGCATGGCGAAGAGG
>JAGLWX010000386.1 GCA_023133185.1 Fidelibacterota bacterium | reverse complement strand
CATTGTTAAAAACATATTCAAAGAAAGATGTTCCGGCGCTTTTCTGGTTGGGGTACAGCTGGGGCTCCTATGTATTACAGCATCTTGATGATCCGCGCAGACTGGTTAATCTGTCCAAAGTCGAGATGATCATGCATCGCGTTCTCGAGCTTGACGAAACCTATAATTTTGCAGGTGTTCATCTTTTTTATGGCAGTTTCTACGCTGCCCGACCTCCCATTCTTGGCGGCAACCCGGAAAAAGGTCGCGAACATTTTGAAAGAAACCTCGAATTAACCAATAATTCATTTTACATGACGAAATATTTCCTGGCGCGCTATTATGCCGTTCAAGTACAGGATCGAGAGATGTTCGATTCTTTACTTAATGATATCGTGGAACTGGACATTGATAAATATCCCGATATTCGATTAATGAATGCGCTGGCAAAACAGAAAGCCCGGAAACTGCTTGAAAACCAGGATCTTTACTGGTAAAT
This sequence comes from Fidelibacterota bacterium, assembly GCA_023133185.1. Taxonomy (GTDB): domain Bacteria; phylum Fidelibacterota; class UBA2242; order UBA2242; family UBA2242; genus UBA9312. Next base: position 1,883 of record JAGLWX010000386.1, on the reverse strand, counting down.
AATTAATGAGGATTTATGTATAAACAATTACGGTTTCTTTTATGTTGTGTGTTAATTCTATCACCTCTTTTTGGGGAGAAAATTTATACTATCAAAATGGCGACGGTCGCGCCTGAAGGTTCAAGCTGGATGAAAGAAATGCGAAATTTTCAAAAGGAGATCAAAGAACTCACCAACGGGCAAATTTCCTTTAAAGTTTATTGCAATGCCGTCCAGGGCGGTGAAAAAGACGTTCTCAGAAAAATGAAACTCGGTCAATTAGATAGCGGTACCTTTACAGGAGTTGGACTTGGTAACATCGTTCCTGAAGTTCGGATTTTGGATCTGCCTTTTCTTTTCAGAAACAGTGCAGAAGTTGATTACGTCTATACGAATCTCTTTGATGAATTCCAAAAGCGTTTTATCGAAAAAGGCTTTTTTCTGGTAGGCTGGGCGGAAATTGGATTTATTTACCTATACACAAACACTCCGGTGAGCTGCATCAGCGATTTTAAAGGTGTTAAAATGTGGTTATGGAAGGGTGATCCATTGGCTAAAGCCGCCTTTGATGCAATGAATATTTCATCTATACCATTAGATATAACCGATGTTCATACTTCCCTTCAAACCGGTTTGATCGACGGCGTATATATTTCTCCTTATGGTGTATTAGCCTTGCAATGGTTTACTAAAACCAGCCACATTCTTGACTATCCTTTGACGAATTCCGTCGGCGCGGTATTAATGACTACGAGGAAGCTTGACTCTCTTCCCGAAGACATCCGTCGCATATTGATTGAAAAGACCAAAGAAAATATGCGGGATATTGTTATAGCAAGCCGAAAAGAGAACCTTGAATCCTTAAAAGTTCTCCAGGAAGCCGGGTTGGAATTGGTGCCCGTTAAAGATCAGGCAGCTTTAGAAGAAATCAATAATACGGGTAAAGTTGTGCGTGAAAAATTAGTTGGAAAACTCTATTCACAAGAACTATTGGATAAAGTTTTGGCGCTGTTGGAAGAATACCGGTCAAATCATGGTTCATAAACTTCGTATAATAATTGAAAAATTCGCCGGTGGCTTAGCCGTATTTTTAATGCTGGCGCTGGTTATTTTATCTTTTACACAGGTAGTCCTGCGGAACTTTTTCTCAATCGGTTTTAATGCTGTGGAAGAATTGATGCGAAACGGTGTTCTCTGGATTGCATTTGTTGGCGCAACGCTTACAACATTGCGGGGCAAACATATTTCAATCGATATCTTGCCCCGCATATTAAAAAATAAAAATAAGCGCATTCTTGATTGGTTTCTCACAATCGTTGCTTCAATTATCTGCCTGATTATGATGTGGTACGGTATCCAATTTATTATACTTGAAATTGAAATGGATTCGGTCATTGCCGGATTTTGCCCTGCATGGATTATTGAAATTATTATTCCCTTTGGTTTTTTATTGCTCGCTATATCATTTCCACTTCGATTGCTGGACACTAAACACGACGGAGCGGATTAATGGCGTTGGTAATCGCAGGCTTAGCTGTTTTATTGATATTACTTGGGCTCCCCCTCTTTGTAGCTATAAGCATAACTGCGGCTCTGCAATTTTTAAACCTCGCCATTGATCCTACTGTTGTTATTGTTGAATTATACAGAGTTGCATCCGCTCCAACGCTTCTCGCAATTCCCCTATTTACGCTGGCTGGATATGTTTTAGCCGAAAGCAAAGCTCCAAAACGCTTACTAAACCTGGCTGATGCACTGTTAGGCTGGTTGCCGGGAGGTGTTGCCATTGTAGCATTTTCAACCTGTGCGCTATTTACCTGTTTTACGGGAGCTTCTGGTATTACGATAATAGCGCTCGGTGGGTTGATTTATCCCATTTTACGAAAAAATAACTATAGCGAGAA
>JAGLWX010000385.1 GCA_023133185.1 Fidelibacterota bacterium | reverse complement strand
GTGTCTATAGATAAATTATTTATAGCCGGAATATTGCCCGGGATATTAATAATCGTTCTATTATCAATTTATTCTATCCAGCAGGATATTTCTCATGTTGCGCAAAGGACAAAATTCTCACTCAAACGATTGATAGCAGCGATTAATGAATCAAAATGGGAATTACCAATTCCAATTGTGGTCATAGGTGGAATTTACGGCGGATTTATTACTGCAGTCGAAGCATCATCAATCACCGCCTTTTATGTTTTAGTAGCAGAATCCGTTATCAATAAAGATATTAATCTTCGAAAAAACCTGCTCCCCATTGTACGTGATAGTGTCCAGCTGGTTGGAGGAATCCTGATTATTCTCTGTTGTTCAATGGGACTCACCGCATACTTCATTGATGCGCAGATTCCCCAAACAACCCTGATATGGATCAAAGGCATCGTCAGTTCCAAAATTGCTTTTTTGCTTTTATTAAACATATTTTTGCTGATTACCGGAGCAGTTCTGGATATTTTCTCGGCAATTATTATCGTAGTCCCACTAATTGTCCCGATAGCGACCAGTTATGGAATTAATCCCATTCATCTTGGGATTATTTTTCTGACGAACCTTGAAATCGGTTATATTACCCCGCCAATCGGCTTGAATTTGTTCATTTCCAGTTTCAGGTTCAAGAAGCCTATTTTATATTTTTACAAGGTAAGTCTGCCCTTTTTAGCGATTATGCTGATTGCCCTTTTGATTATCACATACATTCCATCCATCAGCCTGTTTTTGGTGAATTTGTTTAAATAATTCATAACAGACCTCAACATACCAGCCTGACTTATGTGCTACGGAACGATATTGCTCAGCCGAGTGGTATTGGACCGGAGCGTTGGAGTGCTGAAGTTTTGGAGTTTTGGAGTACTGGAGTATTGGAACATTGAGACGTGTGATATAATGATCAAGAGCATAAAGATGAGGAAAAACCACTTGTGTCTCCGCTCCTGCGGAGACACGGTGAAAAGGCTAATAAAGAACTCAATTCGTTTATTCTATGTCAACTTCATCAGGTATTCAATAAGTTCTTTAGCAATTTTACTGATCTCTTCAGTTTCTTTTTGTAAATCCACTACAAATGAATTTGATTCATATGATCCTCTGACTGCCTCGAAATCAGCTTTAACGACTTCATCATTTCCATCAATTCCATAACCTATCCGACTTGTCTGGTCAAATTCTTTTGAGGCATCCTTTAAAATCATTTTATTGAATTTCACACTGCTCGCTTCCCAGTCTCTGATGATTTGGGTTAAATGGTCTCGTGTCAAATCGGCAACGTTGAAATCAAAACGCTTTTCGATTAAGGTACAACACCATCGCCAATTTTGCTCGTTATACTTTTCGTATAAATTATTTAATAATACATGCAGTTCATCTATACTTTGCATATCATCTTCCCGCACTTGCTTCAATAGGGATCTTAAATCTGTTTCGGTAACAAACATTCCGGATACATCAACCCAATCATCATTACTTGTGCTATTCATTGAAAAAAGTTGCTTCTTAAAGTCAGAATACGATAAGATTTTATTGTTCCCAATTTCGATATGTTTTACCACCTCATCGCCAATATATATTTTTACCGCCATTTCATAATTTTCGATACCACTCTGAATCTTAGAGCGTTTAATAAAAGTGCCGTTGTATTTAACAAATTCCTGGTTTTCCGATGATTGTTTATAAAGGTCTTTAAGAATTTCAATTCCATTGATTATTTTATTGATCGTATAGGGATTAAATAAATCAAAATTTATTAAATCTAATCTGTTTTGTTCATTTCTGCGATCGCGGTTTAGCCATTTAACACTATCTCGATGAGTACCCGAGGTATATAAATTCCTGGAAGGCATCAATAGGCTTTTTTCGCCTGATTTCAGGATATATGAAAAAGGCAGATCAGTTGTGTCAAAGTTAGAATAATGATTACCAATCACTATGGTGAAACATCCGACTCTACAAGGCCACATCATGTATGATGATGAACCTGTTTTAGAACCTCGTTCCAGGATTCCCTGATGCAGCGGACCGAGTTTGTACATATGATTGCTCATGTTACTTCCACTGCCGGCATTGAAAAATGAAACCATTGCGGCGATCAACAACGTGGATTTATGGTGGGTTACTGTATAGGGTCCGGCAAAAGCACTACACGCTTCCCCATGAAATCCTTCAGAGTTCGCAAAAAATGCGGAATCTTCAGCAGAATATTGTTTCCCGATCTTGACTCCCTGTCCAATGAAACATCGGTCGATAAGCGCCGATCCATCTACTTTGGAACCGGATTGGATAATAAATTCTTGTGCAATCACACTATCGCCAATATATACCGGCGCTTCTTTTGTGCTTGCAATAGATCCTTCTTCCAGGCGGGTAGCATTTTGTACAACCGTATTTTCACCGAAATACACATTTTT
>JAGLWX010000384.1 GCA_023133185.1 Fidelibacterota bacterium | reverse complement strand
AATTTATCAAAAATCGGTAATAAGCGACCACCGCCTTCATTCAATATGCTGATCTTTACACCGTTTCCAAAAGTCGTTTCTCCCTCAGTGATTACAACAGTGCAATTTTCGATAACCACGTTTTCATCCAGTTTATACCGAACTAAATACGCGACGTTATTAACGATACAATTATCGCCGATTTGACAATCTTGCAGGTAACTATTATATATACCGCTATGTTTTTCAATACCATTCGGCAAAGTTACATTTTTTGAATTTTTACCCAATAGAATATTGCCCTTGAAAATCACATTGCAGATATACTCCGGATTAAAACCATCTTTAACAAAAACGGTCTCCCATTTTTCCGCCGTGCACCCCTGCCTCTTTAACAGATCGATTTCTCTTGTGTTTATTCTCCTGAAACTCATGTTAATTGCCTCTATTTAAGTTCCGGTAATTTACTGAGAGCATTATGTTCGATATCTCTAAAATATTTTACGGTGCCGACTTTCATTTCCATGGATGCTTCTTCATCGCAGACGATTATGCCACGTTCATGAAGTTGCAGCATTGATACCGTCCACATGTGATTAACACCTTCTTCGACTACTTTCTGGAGCGCTCTGGCTTTCTTATAGCCATTGATGATGACCACAACTGTTTTTGCATCCATTACTGTTGCAACACCAACGGTCAAAGCAGTTTTCGGGACTTTACTAACATCATTGTCAAAAAATCTGGAGTTTGCGATAATGGTATCATACTTCAAAGTTTTAATTCGTGTTCTGGACGCGAGTGAGGATCCGGGTTCGTTAAATGCAATGTGTCCATCGGGGCCAATTCCGCCCAAAAATAAATCGATACCACCGGCTTTTTTAATCTTCTCCTCATATTCAAGACATTCCTTATTCAGATCATCAGCGTTTCCATTGAGAATATTCACATTTTCTTTTGGAATATCTATATGACTGAACAAATTGTGCCACATGAAAAAATGATAACTTTCCGGATGATCTTCAGGAAATCCGACATATTCGTCCATGTTAAACGTAACCACATTTTTAAATGAGACCTTGCCTTCTTTATACAATTTGATTATTTCCCGATATGTTCCGATCGGAGATGAGCCGGTGGGCAATCCCAGAACATATGGCTTATCGGATGTGGGATTTGCTTTATTGATTTCTCCGGCAATATAATAGGCAACCCATTTACTTAATTTTTCATAGTCTTCATGAATTAAAATGCGCATTTGTATTCCTTTCTTTTATGATTTGCCCGTAGAGATCATGGTTTCAAAATAAAATTTATACATTCCATATCTTGCTGATTGTCAGTCGGTTATCATAATATCATAAAGTTATTCTCTACCCCATTTTGTATCTAATGCAAGAATTCAAATTGCGATAAAAATGGTAGTAATTACGTTAGTTATAAAACAGCAACGAATCGTTTCAAATATCTATCAAAAAAATGACAATGCTTTTAAATCTATGTAATCCATAATTAACATCAGGTCAAGTATAAATAATTATTGAGCAAGTTTCAAGTAAATAGTATCTGAAGTTCCCCCGAAGACCGGGGTTTCTCTTCGTTCAACTTTTTAAAGAGGATAACACACCCCACGGCTAAAGCCGTACCCCTCTTTTTAGCTTAACGTGTCCCACATTTTTTACTGAACACAGGGAGATAATTTCATTACATTAACTACGTGGTTATCAATGGGCAAAATTTTTCTAAAGAAATCCTCGATCGAATTAGAGGAACAATTTTTGAGAATCCAGATATTTCTCGGCGCAAACT
>JAGLWX010000383.1 GCA_023133185.1 Fidelibacterota bacterium | reverse complement strand
ATAGTCTTAAAAGCCTTATTTTGGTGCAAAAATAAAAATATCTAAAATATCCGGTAATTATCTTGACATAAGAAAGCAAAATGATTAAAATTTTCTGCTTTTTTTATTTTAAAATTTTTTAGCGAAAAATAATGAAACAACTAAACGACTTTATAGACTTCTTTGCACAAAATAATCCGGTATATCCCTTTATTATACACGGTGATTATCATCTCACATTTAAAGATGCGTCATCCCAGATACAATCTCTGACAAATAAACTTATAAATACCGGAGTCAGACCCGGTCAGACTGTCGGCATTTTGCTTCAAAACTGTCCGGAATTCATTATTTCATATTTAGCGATTTTAAATACCGGTGCAATTGCAGCGCTTTTACCATGGACAGTTTCTAAAGATGAGGTCGCAACACTTGCAACTACAACACGTATTGGTACTCTGATCTATTCAGGACACTTCCAGGAATATGCCGATAGTATCTGCGATCTTTGTGGCAGACCTATAAAATGTTTCGTGCTTGACGGTGAAACAGATCATAATACAGAGAACCTTCGTGATTGCCTGAATATCCGGGGCATGACCAAACATCATTTATCAACTAAGGATAAAAACAACGCCGTTATTTTATTTAGCGCCGGAGATTACACTCATCCCAAATCCCTCGTTTTTACACATGACAGCCTGTTTGAAACGGCGGCGTCAACTATCGAACGATTTCCTAAAAATTATATGTTCAGACTATACACCAGTCTGCCCTACTTTCACTACTTTTCCTTTTCACTTGTCATCAATCTGGCAATTGTTTCAGGAAGTACTATTATCATTCCTGTTGATGATTCGCGGGAAGCGCTTTATTCATCGATTTACGATCATAAGGTAAATACTTTTATCAGTAATAGTGGATTTATAGAAGAATTGACCGGTGACGAACACCTTGAATCTGAAAAACTCAATTCTATTGATTCCTTTATTCCGGCTGGTGACAGTTTTTCTATAAAAACAAAAGACCTTATTTATCAACGCTATGGCGCAATGGTTATAGAAGCCTATGGCGTTACCGAAGCGCCTGTAATCACAATGAATCTAAATTCAAATAGAAACATTTCATTGTCCGTCGGTAAGCCTCTCTCCTGTTGTGAAATATTGATAGTTGACGAGAACGGCAATGAAGAAGCCAATGGACAACCGGGTAATCTGATGGTTCGTGGTAAAAATGTATTTCACCATTGCTTTGATCAATACAGGGGAAATGGAAGAGAACCTGATGAATGGACTGACACCGGCGATATTGCGAGAAAAGATAGCGCAGGATTTCTATATTGGGAAGCCAAGCAATCAGACCGTATTTATCGAAAGGGATTTCAAGTGTTGCCAAAAAGTATTTTGGATGTAGTCATTCAACATCCAAAAATCCGCGAAGCCACTATATTGCATTCAAATGACAGTAAATGGCATAACGAAATTCAACTGGCTGTAACTCTCTTTGATGATGAATCTCCGGATAAAGAAGAATTACTCAAATTCTGTAAAGAGAAATTACCAAAATATTTAGTGCCCGATGAGATTACCGTTTTTGATCATTTTGAACGAAACTGCATCGGGGTCATTAAAAAATCACAATTACATCAACATGAAATAGTTAGGAAATAAAGGAGGATTGTTTTGAAAGAATTCCAAACTAATGAAATTCGAAATATTGCTGTTTTAGGTCATGCATCCGCTGGGAAAACATCTTTTGTCGAGGCGCTGCTTTATACTGCCAGCGCTACGACTCGTTTAGGACGAATTAATGACGGGACAACGGTTTCCGATTATAACGATGATGAGATTAGTAGAAAATTCTCCATTTCTTCTTCTCTGACCCATTGTGAATGGGCAAAATTTAAAATTAATATTCTCGATACTCCCGGATACCTTGATTTTATCGGCGAAGCAAAAGCAATCACCCGTGTTAGTGACCTTAGTTTAATTGTTGTACACGCTCAAACCGGTGTCGAGGTAGGAACTGAGTTGGTTTTTAATTTTACAAAAGAAGAAGATATACCGGTATGGTTTGTCATCAATATGCTGGATAAGGAGCACGCAAATTTTGATAAGACGTTACAGGGTTTGAAAGAATCATTTGGAAAACATGTTGTTCCGTTACAAATTCCCGTCAATCAAGGCATAGATTTTGACGCAATTGTTGATATTATAGCAAATAAAGTATATCGTTACTCAAAGGACGGCAAAGGTACTTCAACTGAAGAGGAAGTCCCGGCGGATCTTCAGGATACTGTTAATACTCTCCGTGAAGAATTAATCGAGTTTGTTGCCGAATCCGATGATGCTTTGCTTGAAAAATATTTTGAAGAGGGCGCGCTTACGGAAGAAGAATTACTTGAAGGGCTAAAAAATGCCATTATCAATCGGAATATCTTCCCTGTTTTTGCTGCTTCCGCTTTTAATAATACCGGCAGTTCTGCTCTTCTCGACTCTATTATCAAATATGCGCCGGCGCCCGATCATAAAAAAGTCGTGTCCGGTGGATACAAAGGTCAATCTGTGGAAAGAAAAGTGAACGATGATGAACCGGTATCAATGTTCGTATTTAAGACGATAAGTGAAAAACACATTGGCGAGTTATCAATATTTCGTGTGATGTCCGGTATGGTTCGTTCCGGTTTGGATTTGGTCAATGTAAAATCCGGAAAGAGCGAGC
>JAGLWX010000382.1 GCA_023133185.1 Fidelibacterota bacterium | reverse complement strand
TATGCAGGAAATGGTTTTTCGTCTGATTGGGGTGTTCGTATCCTGAGTTCGGAATCACCACTTTTCAACCCTCGCGGATATCATTACGGCAGCGTCTGGCCTCTATTTACCGGCTGGACGGCGCTGGCTGAATACCAATACGGCAATTCAACGCAGGGGTTTATGCACATTATGAACAACCTCTATATTAAAAATCACTGGGCGTTAGGCTATGTCGAAGAAGTTATGAACGGCGCTGTCTATAAACCCTCGGGTGTTTGTCCGCATCAATGTTGGTCGGAAACCAATATTCTACACCCGGCGATTACCGGTATGATCGGATGGAAACCTGATGCTCCGGCGAAATCTGCAGAACTAAGTCCACGTTTTCCTTTACACTGGAATGAAGTAATAATTAATAATCTGCATGTTGGCAAAACTGTGCTTCAATTGCAAATGGAGCGGACTAAAACGAGCACTCAATATGAATTTAACTTGATAAGAGGACCAAAAATAGTAATTAATTTCACTCCGGAAATTACCACAGGTATGATTATTGACGAAGCGAAATTAAACGGTAAAATCATTAAGGCATGTTCTCATACAAAACGTGGATTACTAACAGAACCAATATCGTTTCTTCTGAAAGATAAGGTAGAGATCGTTTTCCACCACCATAGTGGAGTTGGAATGATTCCATTGACGCCTAAACCTATGCCGGAGGAGTCTTCGAAAGGTTATCGGATAATCGACGCTAATTTAGATGGAGAAAAATATCAGGTTACATTGCAGGGAAAATCAGGTTCCGTTGGATTATTTGAAATGATGATATTTGATCAGTCTGTAAAATCTGTAGATGGGGCGCAAATAAAAAGTCTGAATGATAAAGGCGTAATACAATTAGAGGTGCCTTTTCTTCGATCGAGACAAAAATTTGTGAATATATCTGTCATTGTGGAATTTGAACAGTGAGCCGGTTGAAACAATTCTTTTTAGAGATGAATGTCTTAGAAAAAGAAAAAGCCAATTATCAAATGAATTCATTGCAAAATGAGTATAAAAAATATAAAAAACTTCTTAGTTAAATTAGACCGAGTATCCCTTGTGAACTTTACCAATATTTCCTTGACAATATTTAGAATGTATGTTATATTCGCAAACGTGTGCGGTGACGTTTGCAATATTATCATGAGTGGCTTTATTGAAGAATTAAAACTGTAATGTGACTTACGGTGCGGAGCCATACCCGTTTGAAAAACGTTTATTGAAAACCCTTTTTAAATTAACAGAGTATTTAATGAGGGAAAGTACCGAAAACGTTAAAATGGATATTGAGACTGATGGAATTAAACAAGGTTCTTTAAAAAATAGGAAAGATGGAAAGGAGGCGGCAATATTAACGAGAATTTTTTGTTCAATTTTGATAATCAAAGATTAAGGAGAAAAAAAATGAAGTTGTTAATGAATTTGAAGAAGAATCCTTTGTGTTTCTTTTTCTTAGTGACGATTTTTTCAATGGGTGTTTTAACAGCCCAGGAGATTGACGGTCCTTATACTGTCGATGCTAACACGGTGCTTTTAATGCACTTTGAAGATAATTTGGATAATGTATCCACTTTATCTGCTAATGGCGAAGCACATGGAAACTTGACTTATGGGGACAATGCAGTTACCGGATTGAGTAAGTGTCTGCAGATTGATAATGACGCAGCTGCTGATCTGTCCTACGTCACCATCGCCGATACTGCGGCTCTTGATTTAACCGGCGATTGGACTATTGAGGGTTGGTTTAATATGACCAGTACCGATTCATCCTGGAATAGTTACCCGCGATTGGTAGCAAAACGAGGAGATACCTGGTGGAAGCCGAACTTTTACATTAATTTACTTGCTGGTGGAAGAAAAATATTGAGTGGATTTAGAGGCACGTCGGCATGGCCGGAAGTAACGGCGCCCGATAGTTCACTAACGCTTGGAGAATGGCTTCATGTAACGTATATGCACGATTCGACAAAATGTCTGAATATTCAGCTGATCCATAATGCAGCCGAAGAGTTGATATATTTTAATTCTAAACAGTATGATGCCGTACAAAATCCACCCATGGTTAACAGTCAATCTGTTAGTATCGGTTTTGGCGGCGGCGGCACTGATTCATATTTAAACGGTTCTGTAGATGAAATCCGGATCAGCAATATTGTCCGTGATTTTACAATGCCCCCTGTTGTTTTTAATGTTACCCAATTAAAGAATCAACCGGTTACGGAAGATCATTATGATATCAGCGCAGAAGTGTACTCGACAAATATGAGTTCTGGAACCGTTACTTTACATTATGATGTAGGCGACGGATTTCAGGAATTGGCAATGGCTTCTGTGGGAGATGACGTTTATTCGGCGTCTATTCCCAAGCAAACGCCGGGAACAACGGTAAAGTACTATGTAAAAGCCGTTGATGATAATAGTTCAGAAGGTATTAGCACGGAATATAGTTTTACCATCTTTGTATCAAATTGTATGGTGCTTGGTCTTGATTTTGAAGAGGGTTCAGGTATTCCGACAGACGCCTCTATTTATGAGAATACAGTTGAAATGGTGGGAGATCCCACTCATTCAAGCGATGCGGCAGTAGGAAGCAACTCGATTTATCTGGATGGAGACGATTATTTAAAGGTAGATTCTCCAGGATTGACAAGCAAAGAGCTGGCTGTAAGTTTCTGGTTTAAAGGAGACGAATTAGTTGAAAATGTAAGATTGCTTCATCGTCCACATCCTGACTATTGGTATTGTCAGAATTATCAAATTAAAATATGCGGTGATAATAAAATTACTGCCGGTTCTTATGTTTGGGACGAAGGGCGCTGGCTTTCGAATGAACTGAAATTAGATGCGACTCTTACTGTGGATACATGGTATCGCGTTATATACGAAATTAAAAGAGCGGCAGCTTTTGATACCTGTAATTATTATGCGGTTTTTCAACTTAGAGATGCAAGCGATGCGATATTGGAAACGAAGTATGTTACCTTTGATAGTGATCCGGTTCAGGCAATGAACCCTCTGGAAATTGGTCACGGCGGCGATGGTCTTCATTTCAAAGGATATATAGATGATTTAAAAATCTATAACTATCCCGCTTTAAGACTTATGGAAATTCCCAAAGAGACAATCGGTGGACCCTATATTACTGATGAGCACACAATGCTACTGTTACATTTTGACGGTGATTTAAGCAATGCGTCTCCATTTTCTAATGATGGTGTCGGACATGGTGCTTTGTCTTATATAGCCAATTCTGTTGTAGGACTAGATTCATGTTTATATCTTAATAACGATGCTCAGAGTGATTCGTGTTATGTTACTGTTCCGGACACATCATCCCTGGATTTAACCGGTGATTGGACTATAGAAGGATGGATTAATATTTTCACTTTTGGAGAAACTTCGACTGACTGGCGCTGGGTGCCCCGTTTGCTGAATAAACCTGGACATGCTCAATTCTACTATGGAAATTATTATATTGAAATGTGGGGAAACAGCCGGATATTTAAATGCGGGTACAACGTAGCGGAACCTGTAGGTTGGTGGGAAGTTAATTCACCAACAAATGCAATGGCGCCGGGTGAGTGGAACCATATTACTTTCATACGGGATACGGAAAGAAAATTACTAATACAGATGGTGCATAATCAAAACAGGGAAATGACTTTCTTTGGCACTAACCAATATGATCCTATAACCGGAGATCCGCCTCGTGTTAATGATAATCCTGTTCATATCGGCTTTGCCGGCGGTGGTGGTGATTCCTGGCTTGATGGTTTTGTAGATGAGGTTCGAATCAGTAATGTGGTACGAGAATTTGATGTGCCTCCGATCATTGCCAGTGTTACAAAGATGGAAAATAAAACAGTGGATGTGCAATCCTACGAAATTAGCGCAAATATTTA
>JAGLWX010000381.1 GCA_023133185.1 Fidelibacterota bacterium | reverse complement strand
GTCTTGCGTCATCCCACTGCTCTTTTTTCGAAGGGTCCATCAATATCTTTGTATGCATACACCCTGAACCACAATGTCCATAAGCAGTCATAATAACATTATTTCTTTTAGCAATTTCATGTATTTTATGAGCTGTTTCTGCCATTTTAGAATAAGGAACTGCCATATCATCCGCTAATGAAGTACATACATAACCATCTCTATATCTCGATAAAGATGGAAATAATTTTTTCCTTCCTGAAAAAATTCGTGTACGTTCTTTTGCATCGTAGCTTAATTCGATTCCAAAGCCATTGTGTTTTTCACAAACTGCTTTTATTTTTTCCACTTCAAAATCAACCGCTTCTTTAACCATTCCATCAGCTTCGAAGATTAAAATAGCTTCTACATCAGGAAGCCCCAAATTCATCGCTTTATTCACCGCAGTTATTGCAACATTATCCATCAATTCTAATAAAGAGGGCTGACAACCACTCGCCATAATTTCAGCAATTGAATCGCCTGCCTCCTCAAGCTTGTTATATTTTGCAATACCCATACATCTAAATTTAGGAATAGGAACGAACTTCAAGGTTGCCTCTACTATTATTCCCAGAGTTCCTTCAGAACCAACCATAAGTCTTTCAATTTGATAACCAGAAGCCTCGACTCTGGTTTTGGCACCAATATTTACCAAATCTCCGTTAGCTAACACCACTTTCATCCCGAGAACATAATCTCGAACGGCTCCATATTTAACAGACCTCACACCACTTGCATTATTAGCAATTTCACCACCAATCGTAGCCACTCTACTTGATGCTGGTGTGGGAGGATAAAATACACCGTAAGGTTTTAAAAGTCGATTTAAATCATCATCCACGACACCCGGTTCGACTCTACAATAAACATCTGCGAGATTGATTTCAAGAACATGGTTCATCTTTTTCATATCCAAAACGATGCCGCCATTTATCGGGACAGCCTGTCCGGACATTCCTGAACCTGCACCTCTGGGTATTATTGGTATTTTATTTGAATTTGCATAACGAACAATTCCCTGAACATGTTCGACATTTTCAGGTCTTACAACAGCTGATGCCGGCGCCTCGTGAACCGATGAATCCGAACCATAAACCAAAAGATCGGCAGAGTCAGACCTTACATTTTCTTTCCCTACAATATCTACTAATTTTTTAATGTTAACATTCATTTCTCCTCCTTAATATTAAATATTTTATAATTACATAAAAAATGGAAATAACTCACAACAAAATTATAAAAGGAATAAGTAAGCATTATCTTCTAAAAGTTTTTATTACTTCACCAGTTTTTATGTCGCGAATTTTTACTTCTAACGGCATTTGACCAGGAAGCGAATGCGTAGCACACGCCAAACAGGGGTCATAAGCTCTAAAAGCCATCTCTACCATATTTAACAATCCATCGGATACTTTACCATTTTTAATAACTCCTTTTGCTGCTTTTTCGATAGACATGCACATAGCTGCGGAATTATTTACTGTCGCAACGATTAAATTTACATCAGTGAGAATTCCATTTTTATCGGATTTATAATGATGATAAAGCGTGCCTCTCGGCGCTTCGACGACACCGATACCTTCATCAGGTAATGATGTTGGAATTGTCCTAATATTCGGGTCAAGTATCTCATCATCTTTTGCCAGTTCTAATAGTCTCTCAGAAGCATAAAGAAGTTCGACAAGTCTTGCCCAGTGATATGCCAAGGTGTTGTGTGCAGGTTTTCCTCCGAGAGTTTCATACAACTGCTCGTATTCAGCTTGGGCTAATGGTGTTGCCATTCCGTCAGATGCATTCAATCTCGCCAGAGGCGCTACCCGATAGACACCGCTATCTTTCCCATCGACGAATCCTTTCCAGCCGACATTCTTCAGGTATGGAAATTTAATATAACTCCATGGTTCGACGTGTTCCTCAATATGCTCTAAATATTCATCAGGTTTAAATTTTACAAACTCATTGCCTTCCGGGCCAACCACTCGCACTTTGCCGTCATAAAAATTCACCTTGTTATTCTCATCAACAAGTCCCATATAATAGGTGCTGTGTTTATAAATATCACCAACAATTAAATCGACATATTCCTTATTCTTGAGTACGATGTCTTTAAATGCCGAAAGAGTGAACTTTGAAAATTCAATGGCTTCTTTTCCAATTTGAATGTATTCATCTCTATCTTCTTTGGTAACACCTTTTGAAACACCGCCGGGAAGATTACAAACAGGATGAATAACTCGACCGCCCTGTTTTGTAATAATTCCTCTTAATTTTTTCCTGATGTCGATAACTTTCTTACCTGCCTCAAGTCCAACTTTCTGAATAACGCCCAGAATGTTCCTCGTTCCTGCTTCAGCAGTTGGACCGACAATAAAATCTGGTCCTCCAAGAAAGAAGAAATGAAGCGTATGGTCTTCCGCCATAAAAGCTGAATTTACCAATTCTCTGATTTTTTTAGCTGCTTGGGGCGGTTCAACGTTGAAAAGATCATCCAACGCTTTTCCCGAAGCCATGTGGTGAGCAGTCGGACATACACCACAGATTTTGGGTGTAATTCTCGGCATTTCTTCTGCCATACGTCCTATAGAAAATTTTTCAAATCCTCGCAATTCGGGAACTTGAAGGAAGGCTCTTTCCACATTTCCTTCCTCATTAAGAAATATTTCAATTTTTCCGTGACCCTCAAGTCTTGTAATCGGATCAATTGTTATTCTTTTTCCCAATTTTGCCCCCTTATCTTGATTAAAGTTTAATTAGCAGTAGTAGATATTTTCATGTAGTATATCTACGTTTTTTTAAGTTGAATGTTTGAATGAGATACTAATCATAATTCTTTTTTCCGTATTCTGCAATACTTATCAAGCCGTCTTCAATCTCTTTGATTACTTTTTGTTTAAAGGCATTACTGTAACGATAATAAGTCTTGGTTGACATTCTCTTTTCTCCTTAGTCTGTGTCAACCTATTTCAGGATGATACATATGTTCAAATTTACTTTCCATCCAATCATCCCCATGGATTTATGTCATCACTTTCCTTCTCAATAACGATGAAGGTAAGCTATACATATAGAAAAGACCCGCCGGATCAGGAATCTGATCAACCAATTTCTGAATATCTTCATCTGTCATATTTTCCTCGCCTTCAATGCCCATTATCGATGCAATAGCCGACAGCGATTTTGCACCGAAATCTGAAACACCTTTAACCGGTCCAAAACATCCCCTACAAGGCATATTCGCATTGATACAGCGTTCACCACAACCTGAACGTGTAGCAGGACCGAGACAGATTACTCCTTCTGCAAGGAAACATTTTTCCGGATCCATTTCTACTGTATGAGGTCGTTTAATTTCTTTCATCATCAATTTCTCCGGCTTCGAATCATTCCTCGGGCAAGTGTCACATAAGGATTTATCCGGTGCAAGCACAGCACCTTTTTCCGGAAGTTCACCCTTTAGAATTGCCATCACAGCATTCATAATTAAATCTGGCGGTGGTGCACAGCCGGGAAGGTAATAATCAACATCGATAGTTTGGTCTAAAGTTTTCACAGTATTGTAAAATTCAGGTATCTCAAGTTCATAACCGTCAACTACTGTATTCGTTTGAGGAGTCGTCTTCGCCGGATTCATTGTCGAAGGAGTTTTCGTATAAACATAATCAAAAATTTCCTCTCTGTTCGAGAAATTTGCCAGCCCCGGTATCCCGCCTATGTGGGCGCACGAACCGAAGGCAATAATTAACCCTGACTTTTTCCTCAAAAGATTTACCATTTCTTCCTGTTCACTTGTCCTTATTGCACCATTGATGAAAGATACTGCAATTTCATTATCTTGCATTGCCTCGACATCTTTCTTTTTAAAATCAAGAGCAACAGGCCAAAAAACAATATCAACTGCATCAGTTACAGTTAAGATATCTTCTGCAAGGTCAATTACTGCTTCCTCGCATCCACCACAAGATGCACACCAATAGAACGCTACTTTTGGTTTTGCCATATAATCTCCTTTTATATTAAAGTTCCAAAATATTCAGCAGTTATCTGCTTTTGTTTTACATGCTCGGGAATATAATCGGGAAGCAATATCGGAGCGATTTTCCTCCTGTTAATATCTAAATCGGCAACTTCCTTTTCATAATCGTAGATATGCTCTAAAGAAAGTTTTCCAATTTTCACTCCATTGTTTGCACGCTTTGATGCATTCAAACCTGCGCGCTTCCCAAATACTATAAGGTCTAACTGAGAATTTCCCATCAGTCTATTTCTCCCATGAACTCCACCGGAAGTTTCACCCGCTACATAGAGTCCTGGGATATTTGTTTCACATTTATCATTTATCTCAATTCCGCCATTCTGATAATGTAATGTTGGATAGACAAGCATCGGATATTTTCGGATGTCAATGTCAAAACGGCGGAATTGCCTGACCATACCCGGAAGATTCTTGTCAATCGTTCCTTCCCCGCTAATCTGATCGATAAGTGGAGAATCAAGCCAAATTCCGCATAATCCGGATGGTGTTGTAATTCCATTTTTCCGCTCTAAGCATTCGCGAATAAAAGCAGAGGCTTCAACGTCTCGCGGTTCCATAGCATAAACGAACAATTCCCCATCAACATTTACAGGTTGAGCGCCGAGAGCTCTGATTTTTTCCGTGCATAAGAAACCGACTATCTGCTCAGGATATACTGCACCGGTCGGATGATATTGAACAGAATCCATAAATAATAATTTAGCACCTACTCGATAGCCAAGAATAATCCCATCTGCCGTTGCACCATAGTGATTCGTCGTTTCAAAACCTCTAATATGTAACCTTCCAAATCCACCGGTTGACATTATGGTTGATTTTGCTTTTATAATTGAGTATTGTTTTGTCTCGAGGTGATAGATCACAGCTCCAACGGCTTGACCATTATCGTCAAGTATAAGTTCAACAACCGGAGAATATTCGATATATTTTATTTTATCAGGTAAATTGTAAACTTCATCACGCAGCACTCTACAAATACCGGCTCCGGTATAATCTCGGCAAGAATGCATTCGGTTCCGGGAAGTTCCTCCGCCCGATTTCACTAACATCGAACCATCGGGATTTTTATCGAATATAACTCCTAATTCTTCCAACCATTTTATAGATTCCGGTGCATCAGATACAAGCGCCCTAACTAATTCTGGTTTATTATCGAAATGCCCGCCCCCAATTACGTCGAGATAGTGAATAGTAGGTGAATCATCGCGTTGGTCTGCCGCTTGAATTCCTCCTTCTGCCATCATAGAATTTGAATCACCGAGTCTCAATTTCGTAGCGATTAGAACGTTGCTTCCATTCTTCGCAGCTATGAGTGCCGACGCCATCCCTGCCGAACCAGCGCCAATCACCAAAACATCAGTTTCATAATCGATTTTGTCAAGGTTGAAATCTTTCGGGTTAATTCGCGAATAGGATTCTAATAGGTCTGAAATTTCGGTTGTTAATATTTCGCCTTTATTAGGACCTACACGAACTTCTTTACGTGCACCTGCTTTATAATCGGGATGAAATTTCGATAGAATTTCGCCCCTTTCCTTATCAGTCATGTGGGGAAAAACTTCTTTACCGTATTTCTTTGACTTTTCTAAACGCCTAGGTCTCGTCTCTTCGACTTTTTTAATAGACTCAATCATATATTCTGGATACATAAAAACTCCCTTAATTTATAAAATCTTTATTTAAGTTTTATCTCTCTCGAATAATACTTTTCGGAAAGTTTCTCTCTACTCATACTTTCAAGCTCTTCAAATTCACCGTCATAAGCGCCCTCTTTAACTTCCTTAATTCTTTCTTCAATCTCAGGGCTCTTTTTTGCTAAATATCTTCCGTAAAGTCTTCGAGCAAGCGTACCTGCATGGTATTGCACAATCTCAGCGGGGCATCTCAATGCGCATAAACCACATCGGATACAGTCAAATGATAGATCAGCCGCTCGCTCAATATTGCCTCGCTTTAAAGCCTGTATATAATCCATCACTTCCATATCTTGCGGACACGCTTTTGTGCAAGTATTACAGGCAACGCAACGGAATACAGTCGGGAAAATCGCCTTTATCGTATCAATGTCTGGCGTTAATTCAGTTATGTTATAAACTGGTTTTTCAGCTGGTACAAAAGGAATCTGAGCGATCACCATTCCATCGGTAACTACTGTTTGACAGGCTAATCCACCTTTGATTTTGTAATCATTCTTTTCCCGATAAAGCGTAGCACATGCTCCACAAAATCCTTCACGACAGCCGATTCCTCTTTTTAATTGGTAGCCGGCGTATTCCATCGCCATAATAATTGTCGAGCCTTCCGGCACCTCATAAGATTCACCCATGATTTGAACTCTTACCATCATCCGATTTTCTGTCATTATTTATGCCTCCTAATAATCTTACAATTTATTTAAATCATTACCTTATGATTATTTATTTTTTCATTCATTGATGTAATTTAGTTATTCAAATTAAAAAAGATACAATTTTTATCCAATAGAAAGCGAGTGGTGTTCTCTTTTGCAATCTGATAGATCTCCTAAATGTCCTGCTTATATTATTCCATCCCCCTAACATTTCAAAATATCACAAACACTTATCTTTACATTATTATAGACACTTTCCTTCATCCCTTCGATTTCATCAGAAAAACCTTCATTGAATGTAAAATTGTCCTTGATTTCAATCGCAAGAAGATAGATTTCTTTGGGTATATTCATCCCGTATATTTTAGAAATCTCAAGAGCAGAAATCAAATCTGTGGAATGAATACTGAATGGAATATGATTTGAAAAATCGTTTGTAAAATAAACGTTGACATCTCCGATCTCATTTCTTCCGGTTAATATTGAATCAATGAAAATGGCTCTATCGTAATCTACAATCTGGTCAACTAACCCAAAACCGGAATTTGATGTAGTTATCATTTCTACATCTACGAAATCGCTTTTCAATTTTTTCACAATGTAAATCCCGATTCCATCATCGGTAAGAATATTGTTTCCAATACCCAGTATAATATTTTTCATAGTTGTTATATTTTCAACTTCCCTAATTTTTGGACCTCATCTGTGAACTCATCGACAACTTTGGCAAATCTTTTACCTTCCGCTGCGGATATCCATTCTAATCTCAAGCGGTTTTTATCAATACCAAGGTCATTTATCATCTTTTTTAAAAGAGTAATTCTTTTTTGAGTTTTATAATTACCACTCTCGTAATGGCAATCACCGGGGTGGCATCCTCCAATCAGTACACCATCGGCTCCATTTTTAAAGGCATCTAAAATATGCTCGGGGTCAACTCGGCTCGAACACATTACTCTGATACCAACGATATTTGGTTTATAAGTCATTCTTGATGTCCCTGCAAGGTCAGCACCTGCAGATGTACACCACTTACAATAAAATGCAATTATCTTCGGATCGAACATATATCACCTTTCTTCTTTATTGCAATTAGTCATTTGTTTTATACTCATCAATAATTACAAATCGTTAATTTTTATTCTTAAATCTTATGCCGCAGATTAATCAGATTTGCATAAATTATATTCAATTTTCAATCTTTAAGAATGGCTTTAACCATATTCACTAATTGTGTATCTGTGAAATTCTTCTGTTGTGCGGCTCCTGAGGGACAAGAGGCGGAGCAAGAACCACAACCCTCACATAATACTTCATTTACTTCCACGATTCCTTCTTCCTTATTTAATTTTCTGGCATCGTAAGGACAGACGGTAACACAAAATCCACATCCGGAACAAAGGTCTTCATTAACTCCTGCGATTAACGGCTCATGTAACAGATGGTCACTTGCAAAAAGATTTGCAACCATTGCTGCGGCGCCGGATGCCTGGGCTATCGTATCAGGAATATCTTTTGGTGCCTGCGCACAGCCAGCAAGGTAAATCCCGGCACTCAGCGATTCGACGGGTCTAAGCTTCGGGTGTGCCTCGGTTAGAAATCCATTCTCATCATAGTGTATCTTGAGTAATCTAGCAAATTCATTTACCCCTGCAGAAGGTCTGATTGCTGTCGCTAAAACAACCATGTCCGCATTAAGTTCAACATATTTTCCGCTCAAAGTATCAATGCCACAGACGACGATTTTCCCATCTTCTCGATATAATTTCGAGACTTTTCCACGCAGATAAATTACTTTATCTTCTTCTTGTGCTCGTTGATAAAACTCTTCGTATCCTTTACCGCCAGTCCGAACATCCATATAAAAGATAAAAGGTTGTCCATCAGGAACACGGTGTTTGTACAACATCGCATGTTTCGCAGAATACATACAACAAATTTTAGAGCAATAGGAAAAATGATGTTCAGGATCGCGAGAACCCACACAACTTATAAAAACAACCTCCTTTGGAATTTTTCCATCCGAAGGACGTCTTACCTCACCGTTTGTAGGTCCGGAGGATGATAAGAGACGTTCAAAAGTCAAACCATCGATGACATCTGGAATCTTACCCGCTCCAAATTCTTCCATATTTGAAATGTCGTAAGTATCGTATCCGGTCGCTACAACAATCGCCCCGACTTCTTCCTCGACAAACTCATCGACTTGAGTATAATCGACTGCATCAGGTGGGCATAATTTCTTACATATTTGACATTTCCCTTTGATAAAATATGTACAATTCTCTGCATCAAGCACGGGTTTATTCGGAACTGCTTGCGGAAACGGAGTGTAAATGACTTTCCGTTTACCGACCCCCTGATTAAACTCGGAAGACACTGTTACTGGACATTTTTCTATACATATACCGCAGCCATTACATTTGTCCCAATCAACATATTTTACTTTTTTCTTGATTTTTACTTTGAAATTTCCAACAAATCCTGAGACATCAACGACTTCCGAATAGGTCATCAGCTTAATATTCTTATTCTGACTAACTTCTACCATCTTCGGTGTTAAAATACATTGAGAGCAGTCAAGGGTTGGGAATGTCTCCGAAAGTTGAGCCATTCTCCCACCAATCGATGGATTTTTATCTACAAGAACCACCTCGTATCCACTATTGGCAATGTTCAAAGCCGCCTGAATTCCAGCAATTCCGGCGCCAACGACCATCGCCCTACGTGTTACTGGTACTTTAACCGGCTCGAGTTCTTCATTGAGAAGCGCCTTTTCAACCACTGATTTTATAATTAATTTTGCTTTCTTTGTAGCAACTTTTTTATCCTTATGAACCCAACTGCATTGTTCTCTAATATTAGCAATTTCGCAATTATAAAGATTCATCCCGACCAACATAACAGCGGTTCTAAAAGTATTTTCATGAAGTGTCGGTGAACATGCTGCTACGACAACGCCATCTAATCCTTTCTCTTTGATTCGCTCCTTGAGCAAGTTTTGTCCTGGGTCAGAACACATATATTTATAATCTTCGATATGTGTTACACCGGGATAATTCTTTAAAGCCTCCTTAACAGCCTCAATATCGACTGTTGAAGATATATTAATACCACAATGACATACGAAAACACCAATTTTTTTCATAATAACCCTTTCCTTTTTAATACTGGTGTGGGATCAATATAATGTAAAGAAAAATTATTTACTTCTGATTTTATTCCCATTAATAACGCAAGAATTTGAGTAAAGTATAAAACCGGAATCGTTTTAAAATTCTTATCTTCCTTTTTTATCTCTATCTGAATCTCATCGAGGTTGTAAAAACATAAAGGACATGAAAGAACGATCACATCCGCCCCATTTTTTACCGCCGAATTAACTATTTTCTTTGTTCTCGCTTTTACAATTTCAGAATTATTCACAATTTGATAAGAAGCACAACATTCGGTTTTAAACGGAAAATAAGTGGTCTCACAACCAGCCGCCTCTAATATTTCTTCCATTATCTCCGGAGCATTACTCGAATCAATCGCTACCTCTTTTGGTCGTAAAAGCATACATCCATAATATGGTGCGATCTTAAATTCATCTACTTTTTTCTTAACTCGCTTTTTTATCTCCTCAGAACCAATTTCTTTCAAAAGAGTGAGAAGGTGAACGACTTCTACTTCATCTCCATAAAATTTAGTTCCTTCTCGATACATAAAATCATGAATAATATCTCTTTTATCTTCATCGCTTTTAATAAAAAATATTGCCCTTTGTAATGTGTTATAACACATTGCGCATAATGTCAATAATCTCGTATTTCCGCTTTCTTTCGCTTTTACAAGTGTTCGGATAGGAGCTATTTGCTGCATCAAATTATCAGCAGATTGCGAAAAACTAACACCACAACAATACCAATCATCCAATTCTTTAGCGTGAATATCAAACAATTCGAGAAGCGGAAGAGCCGTCCCTTCAAAATTTCGTCCGTTTGTCTTTAAAGTACAACCGGGAAAATATGAAATTTCCATTTGCAATTCTCCAATCAACTACAATATTGTTTTTCTGAAATTAGCGATTAAGGCAATTTGCGGCAGCTGTTCTCTCAATTTCTTATCAATTTCATTGATATTCAGATGGTCAATGCCCTTTCGGAGAATAACTTGCCGGACGCCTTCCATAAGTTTAGCAATATCAACTCCTCTCGGACATTTCACCGTGCAACTTATACAAGCAGCACAAATCCACGGTGTATTTGCCTCTAAAATCTCATCGATAAAACCAAGTTGAACAGCTCGGATAACTTGATGTGGAGGCATATCCATGAATTCAAAAGCCGGACAACTCGCTGAGCAATTCCCGCACTGATAACAAGAATAAACATTTACCTCGGAAATCTCTTCTAACTTTTGAATATCCTCATTCTTAAAGTTCTGCGAAGAAACTGTCATTCTTTTTTCCATTGACAATCACTCCTTTCAAAATTTTGATTAGTTACTTTTCCTTCAACAAAATTATTTTAAAATTAAGTGAGTCCTAAATTTATATCTGTAATTTTCGCTTGAGCCGGAATTCCACCTAAATGGGCACAAGATCCAAAAGCAAACATCATCTCATCCTGTTCGGATATACGCACAGCGCCGTTTATAAAAGAAACGGCAATCGAACCGTTATCCATTGCCTCAACATCACTTTTCTTAAAATCCATGGCAACCGGCCAAAGAATAATATCAACTGCTTCCACTACCGTAAGTAGGTCTTCTGCCAGGTCTAAAACAGCTTCTTCGCAACCACCGCAGGATGCGCACCAGTAAAATGCCACTTTAGGTTTCGCCACTTTCTTTAACTCCTGAAAATTATCATGAGAATAATTTACTATTTCGATAACACCTTTTTATTCAATAAGTTGTAAAAATTTATATAATTCAAATCTAACCCCCTTTGCTTTTCTTCCAAACCAAAAGTAAGCGCCATTAACTGTGTAAAATATAAAACCGGTATTTCAATAAAGCCCGGGTATTTGTTTTTAATGTCCTTCTGCCTGTTATCCAGATTAAAAGCACATAAAGGACAGGATGTGATAATAAGGTCTGCACCATTCTTTTGTGCGTCTGTAAGAATATCATAAGCAATATCAATAACCGTATCTTTATTGTTTAATGTAAGATAGCTCCCGCAACACCTTATCTTTGATCTCCAATCCACAGGCTCCGCTCCCAATGATTGAATCAAATTCTCAAAAATCGCAGGAATTTCAGGATCATCGATTCCAATCTCTTTAGGTCTTATCAACATACACCCGTAGTAAGCGGCAACTTTAATATTTTCCAGGTTTTTTTTGACCTTCTCTTTTACTTTATCAAAACCGATTTTCTGCAAGATTTCCAAAAAATGCACTACTTCAACGCTGCCGTCATAATCCTTTTCCTGGTACATAAAATCATTTATAACGTCAAGATCATCCGGTTTTTCCTTTACACGCAGATTAGAGCGCTTTAAAGTGTTAAAACACATAGAGCAAAGAGTTAGTAATCGTTTTTCATTATCCAAAAGTCCATTTTCATTCATATCTAAAACTCTTACAAAATTTCTTATCGGACCGACATGATGTATGATATCGTCCTCGGTAAGGGAAGAAACGACGCCACAGCAGTTCCAGCGCGGAATTTCAACAAATTCGATTCCTAGCTCCTTTGCAACAGCAATTGCAGATACTTCAAAATGTTTTGCAGTAGATTTTAATGAACATCCGGGATAGTATGGTATTTTCATATAAAAAGTCTCCAGGAATTTATTTACGATATCATTTTTCTATTTGCGGCAATTATCGCTATAGGCGGCAACTCTCTTAAATCTTCTTTTGGAATACTATTCAAATCAACATTATCAATGGATTGCCGTAGTTTCACCTGACGCAAAGCCTCTGCTACTTTCGCAACATCTAACCCGCGTGGACATCTTACCGTACAGGTATTGCAAGAAGCACATAGCCACATAGTTTTAGATTCCAAAACATCTTCCTGACCAAGCTGTACCTTATGCATCATCTGCGAAGGCGTAATGTCCATTTCATGTATAACCGGACATCCTCCTGAACAGGTTCCGCACTGGTCACACAGAGTAATCGTTTCTCCGCTTAGTTCTATGATCTTTTCTAAAAACGCAATTGTTTTATCATTTATTACAATTTTCCCGGGCATATTTACAATCTCCTAAAACATATCTTTCTGTTCTTTGGTAATCGATTTATAATTCATTACAGAATTTGCCAGTTGATTGACTTTTTCTACAAAAACAGTTAGCATTCCCGAAGCGAATTCCGAAAATACCACTCGTTCCCCTTCGATACCGGCCAGCTCAAGTTTGGTTTCGACTTCCTCAATATTTTTTAAAGTCATTTTCTTGCTCCATGGAAATCGAGAACTTTTTTCCTGACAATCACCGAGCAAGATTCCGTCCGCTCCCTGTTTAAAAGTATATAAGAGAAGTTTGGGACTTATCAAGGCGCTGCTTGGAATTCTGATGATTCGTACATCACCCGAATATTTCATCTTCCTGATTCCTACGGCATCCGCCAATCTATATGTACAAATATCATCGGCAAAGACAATAATCCGTTTCTGTCCATCAACTTTCTGCTGAAGCACACCTTTAACAGCTGCATAAAGTTGGGCATTTGTATAGCCGTGTAAATCAAGCGCCTCCTGAGGACATATAGGAATACAAGCGCCGCAACCTACGCACAGAGCTTCTATAACTTGCGCTTTTTTATCTTCGTCTATTATCAAAGCTTTTTGGGGACACAAGTCAATACAATTACCACAACCATCACAAAGATCTTTATGCACAAATGCCAAAACCGGGTCAACTTCAAACTCTTTTTGCGCCAAAGCGCCGATAACTCT
>JAGLWX010000380.1 GCA_023133185.1 Fidelibacterota bacterium | reverse complement strand
TCTGTATAAAAAATATAAATATCCGTATCGGGTCGGGCTTGTTTCAATAATGAAGCAAGTTTGACAGCATACATGCAGCAAACACGCGAGCAATATTCCTTGCCGGTTTGTTCATCTCGCGATCCTACACACTGGATGAATCCAACTCGCTTCCCCACATCTCTCGGCGGTGGATTCTCGGCAATATGATCCACAATACGTTCCATTTCCAATCCGGTTACCACATTTTCATATTTTCCGTAACCGAAAACCGGCTTCTCTTTTGGATCAATTATATCAAATCCAGTCGCTACGATAATAGTATCAACCGTAAAACTAATTTCCTCCGGTTCTTGAGTAAATTCAATTGCTTTCTGAGGACATACTTCCGCACATTTATTACACGTTCCGCCTTTTAATCGGAGGCAGGCTTCCTCATCGATAATATATTTATAAGGAATTGCCAAAGCCGCCGGGATATAAATTGCTTTTCGATTAAGAATGCCCTGCTCCCATTTATCCGGAACAGAAACCGGGCAGACTTCCACACATTTTTCACAGCCCAGACATTGATCCATATCAATGCTGTCTTTGATATATCGAGGCATTCTCTTCGCTATAATTTCAAAATGCAGTCTGTGACCGGATGTACTTTCTACCAAGGTATTTGTAAGTAATCTAATCTTCGGATTATCCTGAACCTCTGCCATTTTAGGTGAAATAATACAGGCTGCACAATCCTCCGTTGGAAATGTCTTTGTCAGCAGCGCCATATTACCGCCAATGGAAGGTTCTTTTTCAATTAATGTAACCTCTTTACCGGCTGCAGCCAGGTCTAACGACGCTTGTATTCCGGCAACTCCTCCACCAATTACGAGAATCCTATTCCCCATCTCAATTTTCTTTTTCTCAAGAGGATAATCAAATCTTGCCTTTTCGATTGAACTTTTTACAAGGTCTTTTGCCTTTTCTGTTGCTATATGAGGTTCGTCTCTATGTGTCCATGAACAATGCTCGCGGAAATTAGCCATTTCCAGAACGTAAGGATTAAGGGCTGCTTTTTCCAAAGTAGTTCTAAAGGTTTTCTCATGAAATTGAGGTGAACATGAAGCAATTACGATCTTTTCCAGTCCAAATTCTTTTACATCTTCAATAATCAATTTTTGTCCGGCGCCCGAACACATATTTGAATGTTCTCTGATAATAGATATTTCATCCTGTTTTTCAACAAATTTCGCTACTTCTTTCAGATCAACTACTTTCGAAATATTACCGCCGCACTGACATAAATAAACGCCAATTTTCATATTATAAATCACTCCTTAAATACCGAAAAAAGAGATTACCCAATTTTTATAAAAACACCGATTTTAAAAATAAAATATTAAACTTTTACAATTGTAGCAACTTCTCTCCTCAGGTAATAACCTCAGGAGAGAAGTTTACATTTCACTTAGTGTTAAAATTGGATTTGGGCGCGATATTTTCCGTCGCCCTCATCCATACAAAATAATAAAGTCCTTCCGGTCCTTTCACACCAAGCCTCAATATCTTTAGAAAAAGATGGGCAATCTGCAAGGATCTCTACCATCTCTCCCTCAGGAATTTCTTTCGCTTTTGCAGCAATTTTTAAAACAGGTTCAGGACATTTCATTCCTGTTAGATCCATCTCCATCGCTTATTTCCTCCTATATTAAAATGAGAACGTTAAAGTAGCGTCTTTTGCATCATTCAGGAAAGTCGTAGC
>JAGLWX010000038.1 GCA_023133185.1 Fidelibacterota bacterium | reverse complement strand
CGATAGACTGTAAGGTGCGTATTTCGGCAATCCATGAATACCAGCCAGGCTGGAGACTATTTGAATTGAACCCCTGGATTCCCGGATATAGGGAAGGGCATACCAGGTTGGAAAAACTACACCATATATGTTTACATCAATGACCTTTTTGGCACTGTCTGGTTCAAACATTCCTATACAGCCATAGTTGATCAAACCCGCATTATTTATTAAAATATTGATAGTACCAAATCTGTCCACTGTCCTTTCAATCAAATTCCGGGCTTGCTCCTTTTGTGAAATATCGCCTACAAAAGCCAATATATTACTATCATTGAATTTTTTAGACAGTTTATCAGCCAGGGCGTTAAGCGTAGCTTCTGTTCTTGAATTAATCACTACTTTGCCGCCACTTGAAAGAACTTGATTGGCTAATTCTTTGCCAATTCCCCGGGATGAACCGGTTATAATGACAACTCTGTTCCGGAAAATTTTATTCATGTTTATCAAAAAAGCCTTTTTCTTTCATCCAGGAAAATGATTCCCGGACAGCAACTTCGATCGGCGTCTGGAGCAATTTCAGTTTGCTTATCGCCTTGGAAGCATCGTAATAATGCTCATCGCATGAAATGCGGGACATTGGGTATGAAATTATAGGTTTTTGACCTTTGATACGTCCCCACGCTGAACCCAGAGCGCCAATAAAAATAATCAACCATTTAGGGAATTTTATTGCCGGTGGTTTAACGCCTATCGTATTCGCAATCAGGTTGAATATTTCTTTATAGGTCAGATTTGAATGTCCTAAAATATATGCTTCGGAAACTTCCCCGAGAGTGACGGCATTTACAATTGCATCGGCGACATCTTTGACATAAATGTAATTTCTACCACCTGGCACAAAACCACTGATTTTCCCTTTGTATATTGCTACAATCATTGCACCGGAGCTTGGTTCTGAGTCATATGGGCCAAGCATGAACGTGGGATTAACAATCAGAGCTGGTAATCCACGGTTTTTCACCGCTTCAAGTACAAGACTATGGGCTGCATATTTGGTATCCATATAATCTAAACCATATTTATACCCATCATATGGTAGCGTCTCGTTTCCAGGTGAATTTTTGCTGCCAAACCCAAATGTATTGGCAGTTCCGACATGGATCATCCGTTTCACGCCTGTTTTTAAAACTGTGTCTATTACATTACGTGTTCCATCGATATTTACTCTGCGAGAAATAACATTCCGCGAGGGCCAAATAGATACAAACGCTGCAGTATGGATCACCACATCAACACCGATGAAAGCATCAGACAGGGATTTCAAATCCAGTAAATCAGCATAAATTTTATCAATGTCAAGTTTATCCAGGGTACCGGTATTGCGACCATGTTGAAGCATGGCACGCACCGAATAGCCTTTATCCAATAAAGACCTTACTAGATTGCTGCCCAGAAAACCGTCGGCACCTGTAACGAGTACAAGCATAGCCCACACCTCTTAAACTCAATAGTTACATAAAATTAACCAACGTCTCCAACTTGTTCTGACTGTATGTTTTCAAATGATTTTAGACTCGACATGCCAAAATATAAGAGAGACTCTTCACATTTGCAAAGGGCATCAAGCCTTAACGCTCAGGTTGGACCATCACCTGTGGTCATTTGATCAAACTCGAAATATCCTCTATTAAAATAGGCAGTGCGACATTAGTAAAATTTCAACCGTCGGAGTTACGGTGAATTATGTTCCTGACTTTATTCATTTTTCGGCGATTACTAACATTTCGTAATCATCTGTCCTTAATTTATCATTTCGACTAAAAGTACCTTGTCTCGCTCCGAATATATCAATAGTTTTAA
>JAGLWX010000379.1 GCA_023133185.1 Fidelibacterota bacterium | reverse complement strand
GGTGAACTTGTTCTTAAATCAATTTATTTTAACTTTATGGATGAACACTAAATAATCTGAATACCCAATATCCAACACGGAATATCCAATATCCAAGTATCTTTGTCATTATCGCTCCATTTTCTTTTTCACTGTATCAATGCTCATGAAACGTATTGAAATCAACTCATATGTCTCCTGTAATAAAGGGGACAGTTTTGTTTCAGATAGTTGTTCTGAAACATTAATAATTCTAACCTCATAATCAATAAACCGTTCCTTTAAGTCAAACTTTTTTTCTTTTTCATTCATCCTTTTTTCTATTTCCTTCATACTTGGAAATTCCGTGCCTGCCTCGTGAAATCTTTTTTTTATTACACTGGGGTTGGCTATTGGACATTAACTTACCCACTCAATTCTCAGAAGAGCTAGGTATATATTCTCTTTCAAGGATTTAAACTGTTTCACAGGGCAATTTTCAAATAACCATCATGTCTTGTTTTCTTACTCGTTACAAGGTACCCCAGCTTTGTAACGGAAATTTCATCCTTCATTAGCATTCCCAAGCTGGGGCTCGGGAATGAGCGTGGTATAGGAACTTGTTTACCCTGTGAAATGTTGAGCATGCGAAACTATTTCATCAGTGTTATTTGGGATTTCATTATTGGCATAAAATAAAAGGACGTGGTTTTCTAATATTCAATAAATCTCTCGTTCCCAATTATATCATTTTATAAATTACGCCCCGATGGAAAAACCGGTTAAAAAAGGGCAAGACATATCTGTAGAAATCGAAGACCTGGCTTTCGGCGGCGGCGGCATCTCCCATATTGACAATTTTATCATTTTTATTAAAAACGGACTGCCGGGACAGAAAGTCAATGCCCGAATCACAAAGGTCAAATCAAGTTTTGCCGAAGCCCGAATCCTGAAAGTACTGAAAAAAAGCCCAATACAACACGACGCTCCTTGCCCGTATTTTGAATACTGCGGCGGCTGTACATTCCAAAACTTACCTTACGACAAGCAACTCGATTATCTGCACAACCAGGTCAAACAGCTGTATCGGCATCTCGGCGGATTCGGACCTGTTGAGGTGCAGGCGCCTATCCGCTCTCAAGATATTTTCCGTTATCGCAACAAAATGGAATTCGCTTTTTCCAATAAACGCTGGCTGACCGGCGACTTTGAAAATCACAAGCCCGATGATTTCGCCCTGGGTCTGCGGGCGCCC
The DNA here is from genome assembly GCA_023133185.1 of Fidelibacterota bacterium. Taxonomy (GTDB): domain Bacteria; phylum Fidelibacterota; class UBA2242; order UBA2242; family UBA2242; genus UBA9312. The sequence continues at coordinate 736 of JAGLWX010000379.1, read as the reverse complement.
GGCAATTTCTGGAAAGCCATCGATCTCAATGACTGCCTGATCGCACCGGAAGAAACCGCTGTTGTACTGGCAGCCGTCCGGAATTTCGCCCGAAAATATCATATGATTCCTTATAATCAGAAAAAACACGAAGGCTTTTTGCGGCATTTGGTTTTACGTAAAGCTCGTAATACGAATCAATTGATGATCAATATTGTGACTTCCGACGATCAACACCGGATATTTCAGCCGCTCATAGACAATTTATCTGCCATACTGAATAATCTGACCAGCGTTGTCAATACTATCAGCCGGTCATTATCGGGAACAACTATCGGTGAAAAACAACATCTTCTTTTCGGAAAGGATCATATTCTTGAAAAACTGGGCAAGCTGACGTTTAAGATTTCCCCGGCTTCATTCTTCCAGACTAATACGGTTATGGCGGAAGCGCTTTATGACATTGTCGCAAAATACGCCGCATTGAAAACCACCGATATGGTCTGGGATCTTTATTGCGGCGGCGGCAGCATCGCACTGTACCTTGCGGAACAGGCTAAAGAAGTTATCGGTTTTGAAATCGTCAATGACGCTGTCAAAGACGCCCGGGAAAACTCTGCGCTCAATCAGATCGAAAACGTTCGGTTCGTCGAAGGCGATCTCGATAAACTTTTTCAAAAAAATCCCGAACTTCTCGATAATTTTCCCCGCCCCGATGTGATAATCATCGATCCGCCGCGGGGCGGTATGCACCCGG
>JAGLWX010000378.1 GCA_023133185.1 Fidelibacterota bacterium | reverse complement strand
AATATAGTTGAAAAATTTCGTTTTCCCTGTTTAGCGAAAGCAGTAGTCTCGTCTTTATAAGCATTAGGGTAGAGGAGAAGCCAGATTCGACTCAGTGGGGTAGGGGAGTTGTTAAAATATATTAATATTTCTTCTCCGAATAGAATATGCTTTTCGTCATCCAGCTTAACTTTAATTTTATAGTCAACTGAATTTTGCCAGTCTGCACCTGCAAATATCAGCGATGTTGTTAGAAAAAAAACGATAAAAACATGTTTGTTATCCATATTTTCCTCATTTATTATCTAGCTTAAGGTAATATTCTATCTCACTTTTAGTAAGGTAATCACCTTTACTATCATGAACTGCCGCTAGCTCTAATTCAGTATCAGTAGCATAATATTCGGGAATTGATACGATGACTTTATAATGAGCTTCTTTGTTAGCATATTCCTTTGGACAATAAAGATGACCATCTTTAAGCAATTTTGAATCAAAAACGATTTCATGCATGGGTTTTTCACCTCACTTTCTTACGTTTTACTTTTGTGAAAATACTAATCCTTTCATAAACATGCAAAAAAAAAATTCTATCTTAATTCATGTTTTAAGATTTGACTTTTAATTTGGCACAAGTCCTGCCAACTATCTTTATTCAAAATGCAAACTCATTTATGAACTTGTGCTAAGTTAAATAGCATTTCCAATTCAATAAGACCATTTGTTGCCAGAACCTGCTTGCCATAAATAGAAAAATCTTTCCCTGAAAAATCGGACAATTTTCCACCTGCTTCGGAAACAATTAAAGCCCCTGCTGCGACGTCCCACGGATTCAGGTCAAATTCCCAGAATCCATCAAATCTGCCACAGGCTGTATAACATAAATCCAGCGCTGCTGATCCGACTCGCCGAACTCCCTGGCTATTTTGATACATTTCACGGAAAATATCCATATTCAAATTGAAATTACCCTGAAGTTCATAGGGAAAACCCGTCGCAAGTAATGATTCGGATAGTGTTTTGATATTCGAAACTTTAATCTGATTTCTATTTAAAAACGCACCCCTGTTTTTTATCGCTGAAAATAATTCTTTACGTACAGGATCATAGACGACGCCGATGATTACGTCGCTATTATACTCGACAGCAATTGAAACGGCAAAAGCGGGGAATCCATGAATGAAATTAGTTGTTCCGTCTAATGGATCAATAATCCATTTAAAAGGAGAAGAAGTATTGATCGCCGGCGTTTCTTCTGCCAATATCTGATGATCGGGAAAGGATTCACGAACCATTGAAATAATGATTTCTTCGGCACCTCGATCTACATCAGTTACAACATTAGCGCGACCTTTAAAATTGATTTCTATCGCCTTATCAACATTCTCCATGATGAATTGACCAGCGCTTTGTGCGGCGACTATAGCAGTTTGAAAGATGTTTATCAATAAAATGTCAGAAAGCATAATGATAATATCCTTTTTGAATTTATTGAATCGCAACTCTGTTTTTTTTATCGAGTTGATATACAAACATAAAAACTATAAAGTTTCCGAGAATACCAATGATCAGTCCGTCGATTCCAGCAGGATTGTGCAGCAGAATGTTCCAGGTGAATACGGATAAAATTCCTGATATTCCACCGAATATGAATTGTTTCCGGTTTGTTTTCATTCCGAGAATGGCTGTCACTAAAGGAACCAGAATTATGGGTGACCAGAAATTATAGGAATACAGCAGAATGTCTAAAATACTTTTAATTTTTATAGCAACTACCACTGCCAGAATGCCGACAAAGAGGGTAATTAATCTTACGGAAATTAGTAACTGCTTTTCAGTCATGATGTCTTTTTTGACAGGTTGAAGGACATCATGGGTAAATGCCACTGAAGCTGCATTTAAAAATGAATCAGCGGAAGACATTACGATGGATATGGTGCTGGCAACCACAATACCCTTTAATCCGACCGGCAGAACCGTATTAATCAGAAACGGCATTGAGAGATTTGGATCAAGATCTGGTTTAATAGCCAATGCGACCAGCCCAATGATTCCGGTTACGGCAAAAAATGGAATTGAAAATAGACCACTCCAGAGCGTTGCTTTTGCTGTATGGGTTGGATGCTCTGAAAGAAACAGTCTCTGCACATAGGGAGGAACCAGGGTTTCACCAAGCATAAAAGATAAGAACAGAACGATAAATTGAAGAAGTGTCTTTTGAGTGCCAAGAAATGTTAAATGACTTGCTGGAACAGCGGATTGAACTGCACTCCAACCGCCCGCGTAATGGATGCCAATTATCAAAGTAACCGGTATGCCTACAGCCAGGATAATAAATTGAACGATATCGGTGAAAACGACGGCGCGCATGCCACCAACCGCCGAGTAAATGATCACAATACTGCAGCCAATTAGAATTCCATAGAATTGTGGGATGCCGAGAAATATATTGAAAATATACCCGATTGCGCCGACCTG
>JAGLWX010000377.1 GCA_023133185.1 Fidelibacterota bacterium | reverse complement strand
GCTACTTGCAAGCCATGATTAATGAAGAAATTCTGGCTCAATTACCGGAAGTGAAAACTCTGAATACAAAAACAATTGTGCGAAAACCCATGCGCTTATTGCAACAGGAACTGCTGGTCGAGAAGCTATTCAATGTGGAGGTTAGTGAAAAAGTAACCGTCAGTGAAGATGAGATCCGGGATGCTATCAACAAATCATCTTTTGAAAACAAAGTAAAATACATTTACACCGACGATAGTAAAGAGGCCTTGGTATTTAAAAAAGCGCTTAAAGAAGGCACGAATTACGATAGTCTCTTAGCCGGTAAACTCGGTCGCCTGGGTCTGAACCCGGAATATGGTGAAACTGATTATATTGCCTATGGGGAATTGCATGAGCCGTTCAATGAAACTATCTTCAGTCTTGGTTTAAATGAGGTTTCTCCGATGATAGCACACGGTAAAGGCTATTATATTATCAAGAAAATTGACTCGCGTCGGACGATTATTTCAGAAATGGACTATGCAAAATACCGACACCGATATGATCAGATAATTCGTTATAAGAAGGATCGTATACAGACTGGAAAATTTCTGACAGAATTTATGGACCCCAAAGAACTGGTTGTCGACGGGAAAATTTTCAGAGAGCTGGCCAACACAATATATCCTATTACCACACAGTCTCAAGTGGATTCCGGTTTGACTCAAACACCAAACGGTTCAGATGTAAGTCCGTTTCGTCAAATATCCGATAGGTTGTCGGATTATTATGATGTCCCAATTGTACGGTTTAGGGGCGGGAACTGGACGGTGAGGGAATTGTTGTATCACTTATCCTACCGACCGCTTGATTTACGTTCGACAAGTACTGAAGATTTTGCCGGTAAATTGCGGAAAATTATCGGCTTAACAGTCCGTGATGTTTTTATGGAAGAGGAAGCCCTCCGGCGAGACTATGACCGTGATCCTCAAATTCGTTATGAATTGGATCGCTGGGAGCGAAAGTATTCAACCCGGGTTTTTATGGATTCTATAAAATCGCAGTGTGTTCCCGATCCCGCCGAAGTGGAATCGCTTTTTAATAATTCAGCCTATGCGCCAAATATCAATCTTAATCAGGTCGAAGTCTATCTGACAAATTTGTTAATAATGAAAAAGACTCAAGACCAGCTTATGGAGTTAATCAAAGCAAGTGGAATTGAGGTGACACTTTATCCTGAAAACATTGAAAGTGTTGAGGTAGATGAACCGCGGGCCGGTCGTCTGCCGGATGTAAAATTGTATAAACTTGGTTTGCCCTATTTCCGTGAAGCGTTTCCGACACCGGATGTCCTCTGGAGCGCGGATGAAGTACTGGGTAATATTAGCCCGAATTTCAGTTTACAGAATTAGCAGCGTAGTATAGATTAATAGGAGGTTGTCAGAAAATAATGAGACGTTTAAATGTTAAATATTGTCTGTCAGTAGTTGTCATACTGTTTACTACATCTGTACTATTAGCCTGGAGTGGAGATAATCATAGGAATATCATCAAGTCTGCGTTTGACACACTGTCTAAACGTGAACAGGGAATGTTTGGTAGCGCTGCCGATTCAGTGATAGAGCATTACTGCCTGAATCCTAATAATTATCGCTGGGTTGTCCGGTTCATGTTCTTCCCGACAGGACAATTGCACAATTGCTATCGTCACTTGACTATCCGAAACCGATGGATATTCACCGGAAAGACCAACATTTCCGATAGATATTTCCGGTTATAAACCTTAATTGTTAGGTGTAAATCTGATAGAAGCATCCGAAACAATTTATTATCAATCGTATCAATGCCCACGCTCAGATGGTGCCGCTTGTTCAGGCGATGTATGCCGATAATGAGAAAGAAACCGATAAGTACCGGGCAGCGGAACCTGCAGATAAACTCTATGCCGAATATTTGATTTTACACGATTATTTCGGTCGTAGTGGAAATGGAATAATGAAGTGGTTAAAGAAAATCAGAAATGACATTAAATAAAAGGAATATGATGGATAATGTGCTCTCACGACGTGAATTTTTACAAGTAACCGGCGCTTCGATAGTCGGTGCTGCGCTTTCCGGGAATGTGTTGACAAAGGTATTTGCCCGTCCCGGCAGAGTTGCTTTTAATCCGGTTCGTTTTGCTGTTATCGCTGATTTACACCTCGATATCAAAGGTGAAAACGGCATGAGAATGAGTGCCGTGAGCGTGGAATGTCTACGCAAGATGGTGATTGATCTGAATGCGGAGGATAATCTGGACTTTATTCTGGTATTAGGTGATTTACTTTTCGATGGTGAATTGGAAAATGCCCGGATCGTTAAAAAGTATCTGGACAAACTAAACATACCGTCGTATGTCATTTGCGGCAATCACGATTTTATTCCACCGGATCCCCAAAAGCATCGTGCCGGATTTACATATCTGACAATTGATGAGTTCGTGGCATTTTTCAAGGGACACGGTTATGATAAATCCGGGAAACGATATTACGAGAAACAGATTGTACCGGGTTTGCGCCTGATTGGTCTGGATGCCTGTCTGCCCAACAATCCGAAACATTGGGGTGGTGTTCTTCCGCAAGAGCAGATGCAGTGGCTGGACAGGCAGCTCAGCGATCATGCCAATGAATTAAACCTGGTTTTTATGCACCATAATTTTATCCGCTGGTCCGAAGATGAACAGCCGGGCGGTCCCTTGCAATATTTTTGCATTGATAATGATGGGGAAGTACGAAAACTTTTCTCAAAACATGCCAATGCAGCACCAATAGCAATTTCAGGTCACAGGCATGTTGGACTGCGTTTTACAGAAGAGAATGGTGTAAACTATTTTGTGGTACCTTCAATCAATTCTCATCCTATGCGCTACTCGGTGTTTACACTGACGCCTCAATCTATTTCATGGAAGACGCCGATGGTGGCAGTTTCTGAAACCGTTCACCTGGAAGCACGGGAAAATTTGTTGGATGCTGAATGGTGGCGGGCAAAACAATATAAAGTGAGAAATCCAAAAAATGATTCTGCCGTCTTAAACTTCTATGAAAAGACGGATATGATTTTCGGTAAAAAAGAGTTGAATAAAATATAACAACAGATTTTTGTTATTTAGTATGTAAATTTTGACGATTGTTTATAAAAGGAAAAATGATGAAAAAACCTATCTGTTCTCAGCTACTGATGTTTGGAATAATCGGCATTATGTTATTTCAGTTCACTGCCCTTAGTGCAAAGATGGCGACAAACTCACATTCGCCTTTCATGCTGGTATTAATACCGGATACTCAATATTATTCTTTGAGAGATCCCGATACATACAAGGCTCAGACAGAATGGATTGTTTACTATCAACAATTCTTCAATATTAAATTTGCAATTCATCTCGGTGATATTACGCATAACAATACTGATATAGAATGGCAGGCGGCGAATGCCGCTCATGATATTCTGGACAATGCCGGCGTTCCGTATAGTATTATACCTGGGAACCATGATAATCCAGATTACGGCAGAATTCGTGATACTTCAAAATATAATAAATATTTCGGACCGGAACGATTTGATGAGCGAGCCTGGTATGGTGGACATTTTCGAAATACAAATGACAACAACTATTGGTTTTTTGAAGCTAATGATCTGGAATTCATGATTGTTGGTTTGGAATTTGCTCCAAGTAAGGAAGCGCTTTGCTGGGCGGATTCACTATTGCTTCACTACCCGGATCACAGAGTAATTGTTGTTACACACTGTTATCAGGATCATAGCGGAGAGCATCGTTGTAACTGTGGAACGGGTTATGACATTGCTGGCAGTGGCGGCAATACGACCTGGAATGAGTTTGTCCGTCGGCACAGCAATATTTTTATGGTGCTTTCCGGCCATATTGGGGATTCGGAATTGAAAATTCGTACTGGTAATTCAGGAAATACTATTTATGAAATACTAACTGATTATCAGTTTGAACAGCGGAATGGACAGAATCATGGCAATGGCTGGTTCCGTACGTTGAAGTTTTTCCCAGACGAAAATCGAATTGATGTCAAAGTACTTACCGTACTCAATGAAGTTTATGAATTCAACCAGGATGATTATCCTAAATATCCCGGTGATCCAGTCCATACCTATTCGCTTGATTATGATATGAGTGGACCGGTTGAAGGAAAATACCTGAGATTCAGCAATGCTTTCAATGATATGACAATTCGTGCCGGAGATAATGGTAACCAGTTTTTACCGTCCGTATCGATGGCACTGAGCGGCGATTTTATAGTGGCATGGATGGACAGCAGTGAAAGCAGTGCCGGCACGTATCAGATTGCCGTGCGTGGATTTGAACTCTCCGGCCGCCCGAAATTTTCGGGCATTACTGTGAATCCACAAACCAGTGGTATACATCGAAATCCCGATGTAGCAATCGGAACAGAAGGACAATTTGTTGTAGTCTGGGAAGATGATAATGGCGGCGGCGATTTTGATATTAATATAGCCGGATATAACGCTGATGGATCGGAGTACTTTCGTGATATAATGGTCAATTCCGTAACATCGGGCAATCAAACTCACCCTTCCGTTACAATGGCGATTGACAGTTCGTTTATCATAGTTTGGGAAGATGACAACAACAACAACGGAAGATCTGAAATTCTAATGGCCGGCTTTGATTTTAACGGTTTGAAGCGGTTCGGCGATATTCAGGTGAATGCGCAATCCGGCGGACGACAAAATAATCCCGAGATAGCAATGGGCACTGATGGTCGAGCAGTAATTGTTTGGGAGAGCGATAACGATGCCAATGGTTTGTTTCAGGTAAATGCGACTGGAATTGATGTGAATGGAAATGAACGATTTTCTGAACTGACAGTAAATAGATACACAAGTGGACAACATTCCAATCCATCAGTTGATATAAACACTGACGGTTCCTTTATCGTAGTGTGGGAAGATGACAGTGACAGTAGTGATTCCACGCAGATTCTTGCGGCCAGTTTTAATCGTAGTGGAGTGAAGCAATTTGGAGATGTGACGATTAATTCAATCAATACTGGCCAGCAGTTGAGTCCGTCCATTGCAATGTCTGACGAAGGTGAGTTTATTGTCACGTTTCAGGATGATAATGACGGCAACGGCTACTATCAGATTTATGCCGCCGAGTTTAATTCTAATGGATCACGTAAAACGGATAATGATTTTACGGTAAACGAAAATGGCAGTGGTCAGCAATTTAACCCGGTCATTGCGATAAAAGATATCAACTGTTATGTGATTCTCTGGGAAGATGATATGAATAATAATAATTTCTATGAAATATTGGCAAAGGGATATGATTATGGAGAGACCTATATAACCGCCATATCGTCGGGCTATGATGAATTGCCTCAGATTTTTGAGATATATCAGAATTATCCAAATCCGTTTAACAATTCAACGAAATTGAAATTTTCATTAATGAAATCTGAAGTTGTACACTTAGTGATTTACAACTCATTAGGAGAACGGATTAACACGTTGGTGGACCAGGACTTAGCTCCGGGAACGTATACCAAAATATGGACTGCCGAAGATTGTGCTTCAGGAATCTATTTTTACGAATTACAGGCCGGGAATAAGCGGATTACTAAGAAGATGATGCTGGTAAAATAGTATCATATGACCACAGGAGGGCTTTGTTTCTCGTCGTGAATGATAAAAAGCGCAGCATAAATTTACATATTGTTTTTTGAAAATCGAGATTTATTTGGCAAAAGATCGATGTATTGCTGAACAACTCTTTTAGAGAGACGGGCAACATTAGCCATATCGTCAATATCAGTGATTTTGTTATCCCAGAGGAGTTTAACCCGATGGAAGTCCTTGATATACCGATCGACTGCTTCTTTGGAGTGGTTGGTTTTTGAAGCGATTTCAGGTGTTAGGTAGCCTTCCAGATAGAGCGTGATAATTTCCTTTTTATGGGTAACAGCACCGCTCAGATCGTGGATATTACCCCTGGTTGGCAGAATTCTGCCGGTTTCTTTCTGGATTTCTTGGACATATTGGGAGATAACATAATCACAGCATCCTAGTAGAGCCGCCAGATCAAGTTGCGTTAAAAGAGCGCCCTGATCGTATGCCTGATCAACCCAGCGCAGGAGTTTCTTTTTGCGCAAGGACTTGGCATCATAGCCATTAGCAATATGAGTAATGTCGTCATCGGTGATAAAGGATAGCAAGATAGGTTTAAGGCGAGTAGCGGCGATCGTTTTACCGCGTTGTGGGTATTCGTCAACCGGTACCGCCATCCAAGTCAGGTAGCCGTAATTAAGGAACTGCAAACCGTCTGGTTTTGGTGAGAGCAGGAAGTAGTTTTCCATCAGTTCAAGAATGTCGTTAACAATGGCATTGACGGTAACTTCGCCTTTATCATAGCCGTAATGATTGAGGAAGCGATAGGTCAATACCTGTTGAAGGCTTTTACTCTTGAGTCGCCGGAATCGTTTCAGATGGATTTGTTCTTTAGTTGGTACTTTAGTCATAGCGCCCTTCATCTTTTTTTTTGTTGGGATTGAGGAGTTCTTCCAGTCGCTGGTTCTTCTGTTTTTGATAATCGTGGAAGATTTGCTGGTATTCTCTGATAAGACGATCTGACTTTTGAGCAATGAGCCGGATTTGATTGATGGAGAAGCTCTGATTCAGCAGGGTAATTACCTGTACGAAGTCAGCCAGATAGCGTTTGACCGAGGTTTCTGAGTGATTGGTCTTTCGTTCAATGTCAGTGAAGGTATATCCTTTGAGGTAAAGATCCAGGATGATTGATTTATGACTGAGCCCCGGTCCCATATCATGTTTCTGACCGCGAGTCATGATGAATTTGCCCTGGTGTTTGAGATGATAGACATCCCGTTTTACAGTCGATGGACTGGTGGTCAGAAGCATAGCCAGGTCTTCATAGGAAAGCAGAGCGCCCTGGTCGTAGGCTTGTCGTGACAGTCGTTCCAGCCGTTGTTGCCGAAGACCGGCCAATCCGTAATTTGCTAATGCTTCAAAGTCGGAATTGAAATCCAGGAGTTTCAGGCGAACAGTGACTTTACGGGTCAGACGGATATGTTTCCCGGCTGGCTCATCAGCTGCGACAGCCTCGTAGGCGACTTCACCCGAGGATAGAGCGATGTTTGCATGTTCGTTGAAATAACCGGCAACTTGTTGATAGTAAGCCTCAGCAATAATCGGTGTGAGATTAAAGTCATGAGACAGTTTTTGAATGATAGCATTTCGGGCTGTCTTGGATTCCAACCTCTTGATGCCATAATTAAATTTCGTGTCGACCATAAGATGCTCCTTTCTACTTGGTTTAAAGATAAGCTTCCTATGGTCATATGAACTAAACTTTAAATGATTTTGGACTCGACATTATAAAATATAAGAGAGACTCTTCACATTTGCAAAGAGCTACCTATTAATAGAACTGCCAATTAAATCCACGCCATTCTACAGAAATATTCTGCTTAGCAAATAACCAATCTCTATAATTAGAGTCAGATTTGGATATAAAAATCAACCTCTTTGTTTACAATAATCAGTGGTAAATTTTTTAAAATCAACACACCACAAATCTTCATGGTATTAATCACTCCTAATTTAATTTTCAAACACACCCATTCGCACCACACAACCTCCTAATATTTAAATACATACAAACAAACATTACTTTTGAATCGTCTTTATATTAGGTATAATATAATAAAAAACTGTTTAATTAAGTAACTGGTGTCATAGTAAGCAATTTATAACAAATCGCCTTATCTCGTCTATTTTATCATTATTCCTAAAATATTAGTTAAAATTTAACATTTTATACTTGACTTATTCATGCCAATAATGTAACCTAATTATATGCAGCCAAAAGAATATTTTAAAAACAAATCCAATACCGCGAGAAAATACGAAACAATGAAAGCTTTTTTTGCCGATGAAATGAATGCAGAAGAAGTGGCAAAAAAATTTGGATACTCTGTTGCCACTATTTATACTTTAACAAAAAAATTTAGAAAAGATCTTAAAGAAAACCCAAATATTGATCCGTTTTTTGTCACACCCAAAAAAGGACGACCCTTTAAAGAAAATTCTGATCACCTTATTGAATTAATAGTTTCTTTACGAAAAAAGAATTTATCTGTGCCTGATATAAAATCTATCATTGATACACAACCTAACCTTAATGCCTCAGAAAGTTATATTGACTACATTTTGAAACAGGAAGGTTTTGCAAGATTACCAAGAAGATCTTTCAGTCAAAGGGAAAGAAAAAACTTGCCTGAAAAATTAGCTGCGGAGAAGAGCAAAATGATAGATTTTTCCATTGGAAAATTCTCAAGTAGTGATGTTGGTATTCTTTGTTTTTTACCTATAATTAAAAAATATAAACTTGATACTTTGATACAAAAATCTTCATACCCTTACACAAAGGTAATCAATAGATATTCATCAATAATGTCATTTATAGCTTTGAAATTATGCAATGTAAGGCGTTATACAAAAGATGAC
>JAGLWX010000376.1 GCA_023133185.1 Fidelibacterota bacterium | reverse complement strand
ACTTTTAAACATAAAAACTTTGGGGCGAAACCATTAATAATGGTTTGTTAATTAAAAAATAATCCTTACATTTTCAGAAGATTTATTGAAAAAGTAAGGATTTAGTTATGAGTATATCAACAATAACCACAAAAGGTCAGGTGACTATTCCCAAAAAAATCAGAGACTATTTACATTTACAAAAAGGAGATTCCATTGATTTCAAGGTCTCTAATGATGGTAAGGTTTATCTTGACAGACCGGAAAAATCCATCTTAAAATCAGGTGGAATGTTAAGCCAATATAAAAAGGATAAACCGGTTTCAATTGAAGAAATGAATGAAGCCGTTATGAATGAAGCAGCGGAAAAGGTTTTGTCAAATGATTGCAGTTGATACAAATATTCTGATTAGATTTTTTATCAGGGATGATGAAAGGCAATTTACGCTTGTTAACAATTTGTTTAAAAAAGCGGAGGATGAAAAAGATTCTATTTTTATTTCTGATATTGTATTAGTTGAGTTTGTCTGGGTCTTAAAAAGAGGATACTCCATACCAAAAGTAAAAATAATCGATACATTGAATACTATTGGAGGTAACAATATTTTTACTTTTCAGAACAAATTTCGATTTAAAAAGGCTCTGAAAGAATTTCGGGGAAATTCTGGTGATTTTGCAGATTATTTGATTGGGCAGACCGGGCATGAAAATCGTGCGATAACCACTTACACATTTGATAAGAAAATACGGAATAGCGCTTTTTTTACGATATTGAAATAGATTTCATCAAAGGTAAACAACTATGAATCCAATTTTGATCGGACTTGTTTCGTACCTGATAGTAGTCCTTGCTATCGGTCTGAAAAGCGCCGGCAAAAACAAGACCCATGCCGATTATCTACTGGCTGACCGGAAGTTAGGCGCCTGGGCAATTGCTCTCTCGGAACGGGCAAGCGGTGAATCGGCGTGGTTATTGATCGGGCTGCCCGGCGCTGCGCTTGCTGTGGGATTTTTGGAAATCTGGGCGGTTTTCGGAAGTCTTGCCGGGATAATTATTTCCTGGCTGTTCATTGCGGTTCCGTTAAGGGAATTAGCCGGTAAATATGATTCCCTGACACTGCCGGACTTGATCGCCAATTTTTTCAATGACGAAACGAAATTACTGCGAATCATTTCATCTTTGATCATCACATTCTTCTTTATATTTTATGTGGCGGCTCAGTTCAATGCCGCCGGGAAAGTGCTGAATGTTATCTTCGGTATTCCGCAATTAATCGGCATGCTTATCGGCGCCGGGATTATTCTTCTTTATACGATTTTAGGTGGATTTCGGGCTGTCGTCTGGACCGATATGTTTCAGGCAGTAATAATGTTTTTAACATTAGTGATATTACCGATTGTCGGAGTAATAGAATTAGCGCAGGCTGATCATAATTATCTTGCCGAATTATCCCCCGCGATGTTTTCATTGTCCGGCGGAAAGACCGGAATAGCGGCACTACTTGCGGTGCTCGGCGGACTAAGCTGGGGATTCGGTTATACCG
>JAGLWX010000375.1 GCA_023133185.1 Fidelibacterota bacterium | reverse complement strand
GAATGCTTGCCTCACACTTGTTGATTATCACTATTTGCCGCACCCTCTCGACAAGTACTATAACGAGGTAGTTTCCCGATTCGTATATCTTTCAACATTTCTGTTCGCTCAATTTCCACATCATAATCGGTATTGCCGGTATTCTGAAAAGTATATTCCTTAATGAAATAATCATCATGATTCGTATGGGAAAATGCATGTATCTTCCGGGTAATTGTTAGACCCATAGATGTATTCACCACATTAATGACTACCCGGTCGGCAGGCAGATTCGGATCGTATTCATCGACTTGTTCTTCCTCTCCGGTTTGTCGCTTTATTCCATTTACATAAACATCGGGTGATGGACAGCGGGAAATCTGATTCCATTCCATAGGGAACAGGCTGATATTGACATAGCCTTTTGAAAAATAAATCCCATAATATGGATAATTCACACTATTGTTATCTGTAAAATCTTTACAGGCAATCCAGAAGCGCTCAATGACTGCATTATCCTGGTATAGATATTGCGATGGCCAGCTCAATCCCTCATAATAGACGTTGTTCCAGGCACGCTCGGCACCATAAGATGAAAAATAACTCTGCAATTCTCCAATGCGTATATATCTTTTCAGATTTGTATTAATCTGAGCGTGGATGAAGCTACCCAAGAACAAGAATAATATTACGAAAACAATGAATCTTGTATTCTTCATAAATTTCCCCTGGTTATAAAGGCTTGATAATTTACTTAATTAAAAGCATCTTCCTCGCATTAGAAGTCAGTTCTGTCTTTACAAGGAAAATATAGGCGCCTGAACTAAGATTCCTGCCATTGTTATCCTTTCCATCCCAAACGAGCCTATATCGCCCTGGTAATTGACGCTGATCTTTCAGTTTTCGAACTTCACACCCCAAAATATTATAAACTAACACTTGAACATGACTTTCTGTTGGAAGATCATAACTGATAGTTGTTAATGGATTAAAAGGATTCGGATAATTGGGATGTAAGACAAATTTTGCAGGTAATTGTCCATAGTTACCGATTCCCAAAGCCGGGTCAACTCCCCAGCGGCCGATGTTCGGTGCACTGCCACTATAACAACTATCCGGCAAATAATAAAGGGTATCACCCTCAAAAACCACAAGATTCGTTCCTGTTTCCCGACACGGTGAGGAAGTACTCAGGTGGTAATTAAAGGGTTCGCCACCTACAAATAACGGATCACTATCCAGATTCCCATCCAGCCAGTTAAGGACACCATCCCCGTATTTTATTTTACTGGCGCCTTCATAAATATCAGAATAAGTAATTGTTATAATCGGATCGTTGTGTACGGCAGCAATTTGATAGCTACCATTCTTCCAAAAGATCGTATTAATTATCAGAATATTACTTTCATGTTCAGTATCTTCACCAATATATATCCCACCGATATAATCTCCATTATTTACAAAGGTTGAATTAAATATTTTTAATTGAGAACCGGAACACCCGATCGCAGATCCGTATTTAGCCGAATCATCCGTTATCGACACAAATTTCATCTGAACAGATGATTCATTTACCGCATATACACCGGCACCGCGTTTTCCCTTACATTCCCGGATCCAAACATTTTCAAGAGTCAGTACTGACTGATCACAATAGATTCCGGCACCAACATCATTTTTACCACAAATAATCGACAAGTCTTCTAAATCTATTGATTCCAATTCGGAACACTCAAAAATCCTGTTTCCATTTTCACCATCAATAATTGTTAAAGAGTCTCCAATGCCTTTAAGAGTAATATAATCTCTCAATTCTACTGGAAATTCTTCCGCATTCGTCGATGAACTATAGACGCCTTCACCGAGATAAATTGTGTGTGGGCGACTTTGATCAGCATAAATATATTCCAATGCGGCGCTAATCGTCTGTTTGGGAGTTTCGGGCGTGAGGCCGTCATTATCATTATTACCATCGGGAGATACATAAAGGTCCGCTTCTGCCTGCGGAATCAGACCGGTATTAATATTAAATTGAAATGCTTCGAGCGGTGCGGCATATCTCTCGATTGGATAATATACCGTAAATGTATCCAGATACACTAAAAACAGGCGATTCAAACTGGTTGTAAATATATCATATCCGTAATCGGTCGCTGTATTCCCAAAAATATCGCAACGTTTCAGAGAATCAAAATGAACTTCGCTGTAACTATCTATATATAATCCTCCACCCCGACCGGTAGCCTGATTCTCCACAATTTTTACATTGGACAAATTTACTACTGATCCGCTGGTTACCATAATACCACCTCCTCCACCGGCACTATTACTCTTTATTACAAGATTATTCAGATCAACCTTTGCAAACCAACTTACAATTAAACCACCTCCGCCGAATGTTGAATTCCCATTTTGAACACTTAAGTTCTTAACACTAAAATTATGGTCGTTCCTCAATACAACAACGCGATTGGATTGTTCAGCATCAAGTATACAATTTGCAGCCCCGCTTCCATTTATTGTCACATAGCTGCGCCCATAAACAGGAAACTGTTCACCCGTTATTGAAGGACTGTAAATGCCCTCCGCGAGATGGATTGTTCCGTTATTCTCTTCGGTAGCATCCATCATAATTATGGACTGTCGAAGAGTCTGCAGTGGACTGGTTACTGTGTTTCCATCATTTAGATCATCACCATCAGGCGAAACATATACATTTCCGGTAATTTGAGAAATATAGCCGGCATTGATATCAAACTGAAAAGATTCCACCGGATACGCAAGATAGTCACAAGGATTTTTAACCGTAAAACTATCAACATATATACTCAGCGGAGCCATATAGAGCGAAAAAATATCCGCTCCTCTTCCTTTGTTCGAAATGTTGCGATAAATATCGCAACGATTTAATGAATCTAATTCGAGTACAGCGTTGTCTTCGATATAAATTCCACCACCAAGATTAGCTGTATTGTCTGTAACTTTTACACCGGAAATTTTAACTGTTGCATTTCCGCTCATGTGAATTCCACCGCCATGATCACCATTTCCATTGCACAAGGTTAAATTTGCTAAATGAAAATCCTGAATGTTCTTGATATCGAATATCGTTGCGGATGATTCAGCATCGATAATGGTTGTATTACTTCCAATACCGTCGATCCTGATAGAATTATTACCTGACAAAGGAAAAACATCACCGGTTGTACTTGGACCATAGACACCTTCGGCAAGGTAAATCGTACGGTCTTCGAGGATAGAACCAACAATCCGGTTCAGCGCATGTCCAATTGTCCGGAATGGGGTCGTCTCTGTTAATCCATCACTTGCATCGTCTCCGTCCGGACTTACAAAAACATCCGCAAGAATTACATCAACGTCTCTGAGATAGCCCGGATTACTGGTGACTGTCCAGAAACGGCTGCTCTCTAGTGATTTTCCGGACTCGATAGTATTTACTGTACCATCATCGTAAGAAGCAATATAGTAATAATAATCCACTCCCTGGATAACTGAAAGATCATCATATTGATTTGTTAGCGGATTGACACTACCCTGCCCACATTCATAAATTAGATGAAAAATAGCATCCAGGCTTCCATCAACCCGATAAATGCGATACCCGGCAAAATGGGGATAGTTCTCTGCCTGATCATCCCACTGCAATAGGATCCTGTCAGACATGGATGTCACTTCAAATACTCCCGGCGCCGGTGGTATGGGATCGGTAGTAAAATTATTCTGCCAGGTAGTCTTTGCACTGGCAAATGCCTGCATTAACGAATCGACTCCCGTAAATACCCAAGCGTTTTTGTATTCATTTTTATCAGCTGTTGTAGAGCCGTCAGGCAGATTGTACGGAGAAATTTCATTGTACCAGTTGAAACCGACTCTCGCACGTTTCGGCCAATCAATTGAACCGGCGGCTTCCGCCATCACAATGCGAATGCTTTCTCCGGCAGGTATATCATAAGGTCCGTACCCTATTCCCTGGGATACACCACCACCATCGGCTAAGGGAAGTTCATTCGCATTGCCGCCACCGACCATATCCGCATGGGTTTGGGATGGTAAACCGGCACTCATATAGGTTACATATTCCTTGGTCATTTTAGCTTCATTATACTGGTCATTAAAGGGTAGTGTCACGTCAGCATCGGAATAAATTGGAATCTGATGCTTCGGTTGCAAGGAATCGTCAGCCTGGTCCATAGCAGATTTGTCAGCGTGAAGTGTTACAATTCCCGGAAATTGCGATGCTCCCAAAAACCCTGTGCCGCCTAATCCAATAAAGGGAGCGCCGATATTATCACAACCATAATCCGAATGCAGTCCATGCCAGGCATAGCTAGCCCGAACAGCGTCACCATATTCGGGATGCAGGACTTCATTCACGGTATTTACACCCCAGGTTGCATCCTGTGGCGCATAATACAAACCATATGCACCCATATATTTACTAACCGCCCAACGATACTGGAAAAAGAAGATTACATCCTCGAGGGTCTGTGTCGATACATTCCCATCTCTATCATAAATTCCGGTATTCTTAAATTCAAAATCGTAGATAAAATAATTATCATGATCCGGATGACCATAGGCATAAATAGTACGGGTAATAGTAATTCCAATTGAAGTATTAACGACATTCTGAATCATTTCATCACAGGAAAGCGTTTTATCTATTTCATCGGCTTCGTCGTACAGGGAAGTAGAATTCTTTCCGTCAACGTATACCCGGCTGGCAGCTTGCTTTCTGATAAGTTTCATTAAGACGGGCATAAATTCATTTTCTAAATCCAGAATCCTTGGCCCGGCATGGACGACCTTATAAGAGTATGCCTTTCCGGCATTAGGATCATTAAAATTCCGGGCGCCAATCCAGAGTCCTTTTGCCGCCTGCATATCCTGTAAGCTGTGATCTGCCGGAAAGCGAAAACCATCCTGCTGATCACTGACTAAATGCCGGCGTCCAACTTCAACTTCACATCCTGCTGCTGAAAACCAGTTGTGTAGCCTTCCGGCCTGCAGCCAGCGAATATCTTCAGCTAATGATCTACCTGAACTCAGGAGCAGCAAAAAACAAAGAAGTTTTAATCTAATAATGAAAAAATATCTGGAATTCATTTCATCCTCCTAACTACGATTCATTCTAAGTTAAAAGACTCTAAATCAGCTCTTTATTATTAAAAAGAGTACCTTTCTTTCCTGTATTAATTCTCCCGCGTAGGCTCGAATTATATAAATACAGGCAGCAAAAAGATCCATATATCATATTTTTAATATAAAGTATCAAAGTTATTAATGCAAATTATACAGAAAAACAATTGTCGCTGAAAGGCTACCGGAAATATTATAACACTACTTTTTGTTTTATCAAAACGTCTCATAAAACAGCGGCAGCGGCGACACCTTTGTATCTGATATAACAATAGCGTCCAGTATCTGCTTACACGCTTGTTCAAAGGAATCCGTATCAGGAGCATGGATTACGGCAAGGGGTTCTCCTTTTGAGATTTGATCACC
>JAGLWX010000374.1 GCA_023133185.1 Fidelibacterota bacterium | reverse complement strand
GCAATTCGCTGGCGGGATAGGCGTCAATAAAATCCTGAAAATTCTGTAACGCTCTCAATGTGCTTGCCTGTTCCAGCGGATATTTCGGCGACTGCTCGAAATAGGACAATGCAATTTTATAATAAGATTCTTCAACGAAAGAACTGTAGCTATATCGTTCAGTCAACTGCTGATATTCAGAAACGGCAAGAAGATACTCCTTCTTATTAAAATAACATTCACCCAGATAATATTGGGCGTCGTCGGCAAGTTCGCCTCCGGGACTGTTCAACAGCACCATATTGAAATTGTCAATAGCGGAATCCCACCTTTTTTTCTTAACGGCGGCTTCAGCTTTTTTAAAATATTCCTCGGTATTCATACCCGTTTTTATCTTGTTTCCGGCGCATCCGCTCAGAACAAAAATAGCAGTTATCAATAAAATTAAAAACAGTCTGTCGGTTTTCATAAAATTCCTATCATTCCCCGGTTTCAACTATACACATTTTTTCATCGAATCAGATTTAGCCTCTTTAATTCATAAATCTTGCCACAAAGACACTAATGCTCTAAGAATTAATAAATTATAGATATTGAAATGTAAAAAATAAATCAAAAATTTATACCTTCCCTTTTTATCTTTATTTTTATATTAAACATTCCTTTGTGTCTTGGCGTCTTAGTGGCTATGAATACTTCAGGTTAGAATGCCACGGATAACGAAAGTCCTCTAAATGGATTCTTCTGCCGTACATCCGTCACTATACCGACATGCCAGCTGACTTTTTCCGCTTCTAACGAATAGTTCTTTGCGGCTATCTGCGCATGGAAAGCGCTTATAAGATGGTTAAACATTATTACTGTGGCAAAATTAGTCGCCATTTTCAGGGCGTCATTGGAATCTTTACGTTGTCCAAGATAATTATTCCGTCGAGGGGTGACGAAAACCGTATCGGTCACCAGTTCACCACCAATATTATGATTGTCATAATAATCGCCCCAACCACAGGCAAACTGGTCATATTTACCAATATTCTCATAATAATCCCGTGTGCGAATGGGCTCCAGCACACCAATTCCACCATTTACAAATACCATCAGGGAATCGTAAGGAAAATCCTTATCAACAACGAATTCCTGCTCAAGATCCCCAACTGTATAACTGATATAAAGATGATGAGAACCCTCAGGACCGCAACGGTCATTTGTATTACTGTAAAACATCCAATTAGCGAAATCCCAATAGTCATCGGCAAATATTTTATATGCTTTCTCTAAGTCATCACCCTTACCCTTCCGGTTCAGATACATCGCCCATGAAAAGACCTCTACACCGACAAATGCCAAAGCTCTCAATTTTGCGCCCGCATAAAATTCACCGGCGCCGGGTACAATTGCCGATAACAAGAATGCTTTTCCTGGTGATTTTTCATATTCAAACTCGAAAGAATCCTGTCCGACCGGACTAAACTTCAAACTGCTTTCCAGCATACTGCGATCAGACGTGATTAATGTCTCATTCGACAGATAAACCTGTCCGAATGCAATTGAAGATAATAACGTCCCAAGGAGTATCAACGTCATAAAATTCGTCCTTTTCATCTTGCCTCCTTCTTTATAATCCAAAAAGTATTGTTAAATAACTTCGCCATTCTTTACCATAATTATGCGGGATTCCCTGTCTGTCCACGACCATAAATTCGTCCAAACCATACACAAAGTCCAGACTAATTGCCGTCGGATATGCATAAAAAGAAAAGCCGCTTAAGCGCAGCTGAAAACCCACATCGGTTTTAAAATCCGATGTTACGGATTTTACAACATCCACGGCATTCAGTGTAAAATCGGACCATTTCATTCCCGGATATCCTTCTACTTTGTTCCAGGCATTTCCGGTTTCAATATAGGTCGCCAGAAATGCATTTTGCAAATTGAAGGGGAATATCTGGATATCTTTTTCCCGGAACAGCGGAACTCTCCAGGTATAATGCGTAGTAAAAAGATTTCGCCCTTCAATACTGTAGAAAGGATAGCCTCTCAAACCGGGCATTCCTCCCGCAAAAAAGTTAAAAAACGTATCAATGTCATACTTTGATATCCAGCCTGCTCGCCATTTCAATGATCCAACCAATTTGTTGACCACCGGATATTTATGGCGCCACTCGCCTTCATGCTCAATCTTCCAATAATAATTCTTTCGGAAATTTTCTGCTAATGTTCCAAAATCCTCATTGACGCCAAAATCTTTCAGAAATTTATCATAATTCCGATAAATATTGGTACTTAAAATGATTCCATTATCGGGATTGGTATATTGATTCACCGTGCGAACCATTTTCTTAAATTGCCAATTCAACTTAAAATCAACACCACGGTAATAGTCATAGGTGAATCCATTGAAATAAATACCTTCTGATGGAATATTTTCATCTGTCGTTGTCCGGTACTTTGACCAACTCACATCAAACCTTAACTGGTTGATGCCGGACATGGGAACAGAAATTCCCGCAAGCGCCTCCATTAAATAAAAGGTGTAATCCACTTCAATCGGGTAACCGTTATAGGTTATTTCTTTGTTTAAAATACTGCGGCTGATATTAAAAAATTCCAGATATATCGTCGGATACCACTGGTGATATTCCAGCAGTACAAACAAATCACGGTCTTTGATTTTATTGATAGACGCCCCGCCGAAAATATTCAAACGGTCCAGAATTTCCGATGAAAAGAAATAAAATCCCGGCTTGACTGTCCCGTAATCGATCCTAACACTAGGCATAATAAACATTTTTGAAAACTGTTCTTTGTATTTAATCGGTTCGGGATGATTGATTTCCGACACATTCATCATTCCAGGAATATTTTCAGTGTAGTTCATATATTTACAGTATTCCCTACCAATAGCTTCCGGACGCTTCACTTTCGCAATTTTAAAAGACGAATTCTCAAATAGCGAGTAAAGCAGATCACCATTTCTATTTACCACGGGCATAAATGCCCCGCCCAAAACATTGGTTATCAGTTCGATCTTACCGGTTTTCAGAGATTTACGGTAAATATTAAAAATGCCGGTTTTATCCGACGCAAAATACAACCATTGCCGATCAGGGCTGAAATAGGGATTTCTGGTATCATGGGCGGCATTGTCAATACATTCGATCTTTGCATCAGAAACATGATATACGGCTATATCCCTGCCGTGTTCGGTCATATAATCAAACGCAACCAACTTGCCATCAGGCGACCAGTGGGCAGAAAAAATTTCCAGACCATCCCCATAGTCGGTTATCTGTTTTGACGTCGATGAATCCAAATCCATGATGAACAGGTT
>JAGLWX010000373.1 GCA_023133185.1 Fidelibacterota bacterium | reverse complement strand
TACGCCCGCTGGAATTTGGTTATCTGTTTCTCTTTCTTCTTTTTCAGATCGTAACGGTAAATATCATAATATACTGATCCATGTTTATTCGGCTTACTGCTTTTTGAATAATAGATATAACTACCATCCGGTAAAACAGATATACGTGACAATACTTTAGCTTGAATCAAGGAACTTTTACCGGTTTTTATTTCATAAGAATACAAAGATGTTTGCGAAAAATAATCTCTGCCTTTATTAGACAGGTAGAAAATAATCGAGTCGCCGCACCACTCGGGGTAATACTGAGTCGTCGCCTCTCCTATCAGGATTTCGCCTTTAACCTGATGTTGCCGGATTGAGTTTGTGAGAGAATGGTAATTACTTTCCAAATAATTAACCCATTCAACATGCAGTTGTTTACCGCTAACCCCGGTTGCTTTTTTTAATGCCGTATTAATTGAAAACTGAAAAGGTTCTGAAATAATTTCTGCTAATTTAGGAATGACCTCTGTACCAAACCGGTCACATAAATACCGCACAAAGGTATAACCCTGGTTATACACCGATTCGTTACCGATACCTCGTTTCCCAAAGGACGCCATCTGGTTTAACGAAAGAACTTTTCCATGGAGAATCCTGTCCCGCATCAGCATATCCCGGTGGGAATCCCAGAAATCGTTGCTCGTCCCGGGAAACATATATTGCGCCATTCCTTCCGCCAGCCACATGGGGATTACCACGCCGGGGATCGGATATGACGAAATAACACGCGGATATCCATAAACAACATCGTCACGTTTTTCGTCTTCATAATCTATAACTTGAAAATAGAATCCCGGAACCGAGCGTGAAAACTTCATCGACTTTGCCAGAGAAACAATATGAGCAAACTCATGAGTAATGACATCCAGCAACCAATGATGGTTTCCCCGTAACGGATAATCCAGCGGCGTCGCCCAGATTTCAATTTTATTATCATAATAGTAAGCGGCGCCATTGGAGATATCACCGATATCCTTGATAATTAAATCAGTTTTTGAATCAGGTTCAAAATCGTAAAATGTCGTGATTGGTCCATAGATTGCCTCGGCGATATCCGCCGATTTTTGTGCGGTCCACTCGGCGCCTTCATGGTAATGGATCTCAAAATGCTCTGTGACAAAGGTTTTCCAGTTGAGCTCGGGATGATTATAGGTCGCAAATTGAGCATTTAATCCAACTGGAATAATAGCCGAGATAGAAATCAGGTAAATAGGAATTGTATGTTTAAATATTCGAAAAACTTTATACACTAATGAATAACCATTATTTTGACGATTTTACTTTCGGTCTTGCTGCCGGAGGTTGCCTTAACAACCGCGAAATAGACGCCGTTGGCAATATCGCTGACATTCCATTCGATTTCATTATAATCATTGATAAGCGGATCAGAATCCTTGAAAGATGTGATAAAATCTCCGGCAAGGTCATAAATATCAATCGCTATATTGCAATCCGCAGTTGGGAAATACCGGATAGCCGTGCGATTATTTTTAGTTGGGTTCGGCCAGTTAAAGGTTTTTTTCTGATCCAGCAGACCATTAGATGTAACCGCGTCACCTTGAGAAATTATCGGATAATGAAAACTGTGTTCTACATCTCCACCAAAACAGTACCAGGCATTTTCAGACAGTGACTCATCTGATAAATACAAACCGACAATATCCGTTCCGGCGCTGTTCGACGTGACAATAAATGCGCCGTTTTCGTTCTCCATCAACACCGACTGTTCCGTAACACTGTTTGGCAATGCTTTCGGAAAACTGTCTATTAAATCACCGTGAAAATTATATGCCAGTATTCCGACATCTTCCAGAGTAACGATAATATCAAGTATCTGATCGCCATCAACATCTGTCGTTAAAATGTTTGGCAGAAATATTTTACCGCTATACTGATTTGGAACCGACACCGGAAAGTTAGCTTCAATGGTCAGATTCTCATTGAACGCATAAATCTCCGTACTATTCTTGGCGATGATTTCGACCTTTCCGTC
>JAGLWX010000372.1 GCA_023133185.1 Fidelibacterota bacterium | reverse complement strand
CTGAGATTCTTCCTGAATATCCAGAATTAAGTATAGGTGTTCCGGATGAACGGCAATCAGATCAGGACTTTGATTTTCATTAATATTTGCCAATCCCATTGATTTGATTCCCTGACTTAAATCAGTGATCAACGGAGCAGGTTCCAATGTTCCCGGATCGATCAACATCATTACCCCGTCCGGAGAAACGGTATAAATTGAATTATTGTCGCTTGTCATCCGATAAACAGGAAAACCGATTGGATTGATAGTAGTTGAGTTATCCTCAGGTAAATAGGCTACTAAATAATAGTTTTCGGTCTGATCATCTACAGTGCAGAAAATCAGGCGATCATTATAGGACAGCCGATTTGAGATTACCCGGTTTCCAATTAATTGTTCGTAAGCAGTAAATGCAAGTTCACCGGTTTCTTCAATGTCATATTCCCATATATCCAAGGTATCCGAAGGAGCAACTTTACGGAATACAAGAAAGTAGTTATTACCCGAAATTTGTATTGTCGCAGGAAATACTGAAATGTAAGGGAGACTATTATTATTATGCCGCTCCATACCGGATTCGTCAAATGTATAATAAAAAGAATTAGACCTACTCCAGACTGCCAATAATTCCTTTGACGGATCACTTGTATCAAAATTGATCGGTAAAAGCGTTAAATCTGGTTCTTCCCAAGGACGAATTATTGAAGATGCTATTTTAAAACCTTCCAAAAGGTAATCAAAACCGATTCGAAAATCCATCACCGCTTCCGATGTCCCGATACTATCCACCGCTATCCCGGTATATGCCCAGTCATTGCTTTTTGAAGAAGGATTCGTGAAACCGGTAAATCCTATGCGCTTCTCATCATTTTCAGGATAATCGGGATCTTCAGTATAATCAGGATTCAGATGCCAGAAGCCTTCATTGCCGGCAAACCAGGGATCGAAATACCAGCCGATGTCAACACTGGCGCCGATCATCTGGGATTCATATCCGAGATCCTGGGCGCCATCGGCTTCTTCGAGATCAACTCCACGATGTTCACGATCGACATTGATACTGTTGCTTGCCAGATTCGCATCGATTACCGATTCGTCGATATGCCAGATCAGTAATCCTGAACCCGGCAATCCTATGTCATATCGAGGAGTTGAAAGCATCACACCGGTTTCCGGTGAAAATGCAGGTTTTATCGAATCCACTAAAATAGGCAATAATGCAGGCCAGTCTTTTTCGCCGGTATCGAGGTAAAGTTTATACTGAATACTATCCAGTGTAACACCGGGGTGAACATGGGAATAGCGATTTTCAATAAGAAAATATTCATTGTCATTTATTGGAATCAGCCAAAGTGTGGTATCGGAACCGGATTCTACATGATGTAGTTTCACATCGTGAAAACCGTCAGCAACTACCGGTGTATTCCAGCCCATAAATAATCGTTCCCAGGCGGAGGGATAAGACGGTACAAGACCATTTAAATTGGCTGAACCCTGGTCCATCAATCCGAATTTTCCTACCCCTGTTTCGCCGGTTTCGGTATTATATAATCCGGGCAATCCGAGGTAAAATCCCATCATAAAGGCAAATGTGCCGTTCAATCCGATTTGATAGTCGCATGGTATCGAAGCGCCGCCAAAGACGTCTTCCCAATTGGGATAAAAAAGATGGTTCTGGGATTCCGGTAATATGAGACCTTTATCCACTGGAAATCCGCTCGATGTTTCACCAATCTCAGTGAAATAATTCGCCAGATCATTGCTGTTTAAATAAGCCGATGGAATATCGTACGGCGTCGGATCGAGAAACAGGTCAAAATCCTGTCCAACACCCGCGTGAAAAACTACAACGACGTCATACTGACTAAAATCAATATCCGTATCTAAGTCAGCCAGTTGCACAGCTTCAACAAAAAGTTCCGCCAGACGGATATCAATGGAATCTTTTTGTAAAAACGGGTGATAGTATTCCATCTTTCGGGACAGCTGGTAACTTGTTGAATCATCAATGGGAAATACTTTAGATTGAAGTGTGTCGATTTCAAGATTTCCGTTCGAAGCGTGACTGTAGTAGTTTGCCAGCGCCCGGATATGATCTTTAAAATAGGCGTTGTTATGTGGCGGCGGGTCAATTTCCGGAAATTCATCGCAGGGTAAAGAACCAGTGTGTAAAAATTTCCCGGTACCCGTTGTGGCTTCGTTGTCATCTTCCTGAAATGAAACCCGCAGCGCACAAATAGAGACGGAACTTTGTGTTATGGTATTTGGGATTATTCCGGGAGATATTTTTCGTAAAAATGGCTTTATATCAGCGCCTGATGAATTCAGTGCAAATAATGCTACAGGTAATATTATAAGAAAAAATACAAAACGTTTTTTCATGATATAACAGACAGAACAAGGTGATAAATATCCTGATTTATCGCTGGTTCGGACAAATCTCCTAAAATTTGATATTCAATGAGAAAATCATTGTATTCTGGCGCGGATGTCCGGCTTGACCGGCAGTATATCCAAAATCAAACCCCAGACCGGCATATCGCAAACCGGCGCCAAAGGTCGGAACCGGCCATTTATCTTTCACGAGTATTTTACCGGTTTTATCATAAAGACATCCAACTCGAATAGCAAAAAGGTTCGAGTACCAGTATTCAATACCAAAATTATGATTCAATTTATCAATTTCTTTCATTATTGAACCATCTTTGGTATTTCCGTCTTCATCTTCTTCACCTATACCATCGGCGCTGGAATCATACAGGAGCAGCCAGTCATCAATCCATGAAGTAAAGACCCCTAAATACCAATCATCTGTATGAGCATCTTCCATTTGACCGTCTTTATTATATTCACCGGCGGTATTTTTATGACCATTTTCATCATACCCCCCCACTAATCCATTACCATCTATATCTCTATCGGGATAGGATGCAACTAATAATTTATTCACATCATACGCAATGGTCACCCGGTTATACTCGCCTCCGAATGAGAAATTAAGACCCATTTTCAGGTTAGTGGGCATTGGATCAGCTTGCGAAACGTCAATAAAAGCGATCTTCGGACCAATATTTGAAATGGATGCTCCAAAGGTCAGGTTCCTGGTTAAGAACTGACGCTTCATGTAACCAACGTCAAAGGCGAAATTTGTCGAAGCTCCTTTACCTATTTCCCGCCCGGCGCCCTGATCGGTCAGGTGCTGATGGATCATTTTAACATTTACACCGATTGCCGATGTACGGGATAAAGCGGTGCCATAGGAACCCGTTACTGACATCATATAAGATGAAAATTTACCGAGGAAATTTCCATATTCATCGGTACGATCCTGTTCGCCTAAATTCATCAGTATTAGATTTCCGCCTAAGGTTCCAACATTATTGACAAAATGTCGATACCCTACAAATTCATAATAAATATCGCTTGCAAGATTAGGCAGCCAGTTTGTATGTGTTAGCGCTATTTCTCT
>JAGLWX010000371.1 GCA_023133185.1 Fidelibacterota bacterium | reverse complement strand
TACTTCAAATATTTCCCCTTCCGGCTGCTGCCGGAGGACGGAAGGGGAGCTTATATCATCTCGACACAATATTAGGTACAGCGCTTAAACTTCGGGATAACTTCATTTGCAAATTATTACGTATTTAACTGGTAATTTTAAAAATTGTTACTATCTTAATACAACTATAAAGGAGGTGCAGTTGAAGAGGCGAGATTTTATAAAAACCAGCGCAGCTCTGGGGGCTGGCGTCATTATGCTACCGCATTTATGGCATGCCTGCCAGTCTGCGAAAACATTACAAGGATCAGTGGAAGATATGGAAGCATTATTCGGTATTACAAAAGAAAAAATGAGAGAACTGATATCCGTTGCGATCTCAAACGGAGCGGATCATGCGGATTTGTATTTTGAATACAAGATCAGTTCCTCTCTGAAACTCGAAGACGACATCATTAAAGACGTTAGTCATGGAATTGTAATGGGGCTCGGCGTCAGAGCAGTTAAAGGCGATCAGGTGGGATACGCTCATACCGATGATCTGGATTTTGATAAGATGAAAGATGCCGCAAAAGCAGCGTCTTTTATCGCAAACAATCCCGGAAAAGTAAATATAGCAGCCATCAACGCCTGTAAAAAACTTGATTTATATTCACTTGACAAACTGAGTGTAGATTGTAAACTCGATCAAAAAATACAGTTAATCAATCAAGTGAATGACGCCGCAAAAAAATACAATTCAAAAATCACCAAAGCGACCGTCACAATTTCAGACGAAATGAAACAGATCATGTATATGGATTCCGAGGGTAAATATTTTACGGATGTCCAGCCTATGGTCATGATGCGGGCACGCACTATAGCAGAAGACGGTGATAAACGACAAGGCGGGTATTCAGCCAGAGGCGGCAGGGTCGGTCTGAATTTTTACCGGGAACCCGACAATCGACCGGAAGATATCGGCATTGAAGCCGCCCAAATTGCAGTAACAAACCTGGATGCCGTTCCTGCTCCTGCCGGTCCGCAGATCGTTGTGTTGGGACCTTCGGAAAGCGGAGTTTTATTGCATGAAGCTGTGGGACATGGACTCGAAGCTGATTTCAACCGTAAAAATTTGTCAAATTATACCAATAAAGTCGGCGAAAAAGTCGCATCGGAACATTGTACGATTATTGATTCAGGTATTATTCCGAATTTACGGGGTTCCATTAATATCGATGATGAAGGAAACCTTCCGACCGAATCCATTCTCATTGAAAACGGTATCCTGAGAGGCTACATGCATGACAGTATTTCGGCAAAAGTCATGAAGGCTAAACCTACCGGTAACGGTCGCCGCCAATCCTACAAGTTTCCGCCAATTCCAAGAATGACCAACACCTACATGAGAGGCGGTAGCTACGATCCTGAAGAAATTATTAAATCCGTCAAATATGGCGTTTACGCTAAACGATTCGGAGGTGGACAGGTGGATATTACCAAAGGTGATTTTACATTCGGCGTTTATGAAGCCTATCTGATCGAAGATGGAAAATTAACGGCGCCGCTCAAAGACGTCACTCTGATTGGCAACGGACCGGAAGTTATGCGTAACGTAACGATGGTCGCTAATGATCCCACCTTTTCCAAAGGCGGATGG
>JAGLWX010000370.1 GCA_023133185.1 Fidelibacterota bacterium | reverse complement strand
CAGAGCTCCTGCGGGGAAGGGGAGCTTATATCATCTCGACAAAACATTAGATACAGCACTAAAATTTCAGGAAAACTTCAGTTCCGGCATCCACCTTGACAAAACTTCATAAAGGGCGTAAATTCATTTTCGTTTTTTTAAGTTGGGACATGAATTTGATAACGATCGGAATTCCGGATATGCGATTAACGCCCATTGCTTTAGTCACTTTAAATATCCTTCAAACATATTTTAACAGATTTTTTATATGAAAAAAACTTCCGGCAGTGACGCCATACCATTATTTTTAAATCATTGACTATTGTGATGTTGACAAAGGAGAGTTTTCATGGAGTCGAAACTCGAACACTTAATTGAGAAGATAAAAACCGACGGAATTGCGGAAGCGAAGAAATCCGCCGACGAGATTATCAAAACAGCCCGAAAAGAAGCCGATTCTATTATTAAGAAGGCTCACGAGGATGCGGGAAAAATTGTCGCCGTCGCCGGGAAGCAGGCTGAAAAACTTCAGTCCAATGCCGAATCCGCTTTAAAGCAGGCTGCCCGCGATACCGTGCTGGTGACAAAGGAAAAATTGATAAAGCTGCTTGATAAGGTATTTCAAAGGGAACTGGGAGCCACCCTGTCGCCGGACTTTATGAAAGAGATGATCCTCAAAATAGTGGAGCATTGGAGCGGCGGCGCTAAACTGGAAGTATTGGTCAGCGAAAAAGATCTGGAAAAATTGCGGGAGCTGATGTTTGTAAAAAGCCGTTCGGAATTAAAAGACACGGTCACCATAAAAGTGGACAAAGGCATTTCAAAAGGCTTCCGCGTAGGGTTAAAAGACAACAATGTCTATTATGATTTTACCGATGAGAGCATCGCGGAATTTCTCGCTGAGTTTTTAAATCCCGGCATAAGAGAAATATTAGATAAGGCGTAATGGACAGATATTACTATTTAGCCGCACAACTTCCGGCACTGTATTTCGACAGGGAACCGTTGATGACAGTCGAAAGATTCCTGTATGAAGCGCAAAAGTGGTTAAGTGAAGGTGATTTAAAGGCTCTGACAGAAGCGAATATCAATACCATTACGGCGAAAAAATCCGATCTACCGACTCTCAGAGAATTCATACTCTACGAGTACGCCCTGAGGAGCGAACTGGTGCAGTACCGTCAGGCTTTGCGCAACCGGCAGGAGCACAAACCGTTATTGTTTCCTGTTTCGGTATTGAAAGAGGGTAATCCACTGGATGTGGAGAAAAAACTGCTCCGATTACGCTGGCAGGTAATAAACGAGCTGGAGTTCGGACATTACTCGGATATTGAATTTATGGCGTTATATTATCTGAAGCTCCAGATATTACGGAGATTACAGCATTTTGATAAAGATACAGGCAAGGAAAAATTTAAAACATTTACCGAAATAGGCGTATGAATAAGACTAAAGGAACCATTGTAGGTATTAACGGCAACATGATTTCGGTTGCCTTCGACGGCAATATTATCCAGAATGAAGTGGGTTATGCGATCACCGGCGAGGATCGTCT
>JAGLWX010000037.1 GCA_023133185.1 Fidelibacterota bacterium | reverse complement strand
CCCTGGTATTGAAAATTCATAGTTAATGAATCAATCCCGTTATAGAAAGTAAATGGAATCGACGCTGAATATATATTTTCCGGATCGATAAAAACATCAACGCGGACCGTATCCGTCAATCCAACAACTCCCTGCACGGGATAAAATGCAAGCGCAGGATCATCAGATTGAAAATTGAATCCTGCTTCACCATTCCCGATATTTATGACCCTCAGTGTTTTCTTAGTAGCTTGATCGGAAAATATCATATCGCCCGGATAAATTGCCGATTGAGGCAGATTCCGGTTCCGCTCCAATACCGAAACGGTCAGAGAATCATTCCCGCCATTCGATTGAATTTCCAAATTATGATTATAAATACCGGGGTCCAGCAAATTCCGGTTCACCGTTACAGAAACCGACTGACGGGTTGTCAGATTCGCTCCTGTCATCGGATTAACTATCATCCATACCGGGGTTTGGGATATGATCTGCCAGTCCAATTCTTCCGAACCGAGGTTCCGTATCTCAAAGGTTTTTGTATATTCGCCACTCCAGAACAGCAGTATGGCAGGCGTTACCGATAACATCGGACTACTAATGATTTCTTTGCGAATGATGGCGGCAATCGCCCAGTCACCATCGAGACTTTCACCACTTACCTGGTAGTTATTCAGATTCGAATAATTGCTTTCTGTTTTTATGTAAGCTCTGCCAAACCC
This sequence comes from Fidelibacterota bacterium, assembly GCA_023133185.1. Classification (GTDB taxonomy): domain Bacteria; phylum Fidelibacterota; class UBA2242; order UBA2242; family UBA2242; genus UBA9312. The sequence goes on along the minus strand of JAGLWX010000037.1, from coordinate 11,054 downwards.
TTCGTCAGTTTCACAATATCCAAGACTTTGTTTGGAGTCCGCGCTGCTGACTGAGATATAAAATGAGGTCGTAGTTAATGATAATACACCGTTAGGAAAATAGAATTTCGTCCAGTTTGTCTGGCTGGGGACAATTTCATATTCTTCCAGCGGAGTTCCATTAAGGGATTGGAGAACCTGTATAATCAGCGGCGAGTCTTTACTCACATTAACCATAATTCCGGCTAGCTGAGATGATCCATCAGGTAACTGAAATTTCTCGGCAGCGAACGCATTGTTCAGTTGAATATAATAACTGACTGACTCAGCATAAACGATCTCGGACTCTTCAACTCCGCCTATACCGCTGGCTGAATAATCAAGGGCGATAGTACTTTCTTTCGATGTGATCTTTGTCCAGAACGGAATAAACGTGATTTTTTCATACGTGATCCCGAAATCAGGGTCTTCAAAATTATAAGGTGATGTAGTAAGAGATGTTACATTTACCTGGTCCTCATCCGAATGCCGGATTATTGCCATTTTAAACTGCGGGTCTGTACCAAAATCGAGATTAAATTCAATGTCCTTACCGGCATAAAATTGAATATACTGAGCGGCAGCGTTTGACAATTTTATATTGACCGTATTGTCGCCCGTAAAACTTCCGTAAAAATGATCTGATTGGACATCGGGAATATTTTCTCCTTTATAGCTATATTTTCCACTATATATATCGGGATTATTAATCAGATTTGCGATGAACCAATCCTGCATTAATTCTTCTTTTGTGGTTATGAATCCACTGGACTGCAATACGTTACCGTAACTATCCAATGAATTGGATTTTTCCTGAACAATATCATGAATAAAATCAACGCCAAATCGTTTATAATTATAAAATGTCCACAATCCGACTTTTGCATAATCGGTAACACTCTCGTCAAATGAATTCAAGGGTCTATTTGTATCACGTAAAAACAGGCTGAAAGACCGAGACTCAAAACCCAGGATAATCGACGCTAATTCCGAAAGACCTTCGTTTAGCCAGATACTCTCGTCGGAATCTGCTCCATAATGAATTAAATGTTGTAATTCGTGAGCAATGACGCCGAGGGTTGCTTCGTCATACACTTTTGCGGGATTTGTATCGATATATATAATGTCGCTGTAATTTCCTTTCCCGGGCTGATTTATCTGATCAAGCGGATCAAAATATCCGGCGACATACGTTTCAGACTCATCCGGTACATAATCGTCTCTGACATCAATCAGCAGCACAAAAAGTTTACCATTTTTATCCACATCCGGAATTTGACCGAATATCTCGATTTCATTAGCAATTATCCCCTTATTGGGATTTATTGATGAGGCGGGAGTTTCATATAGGAGAGCTGTTACTAACCTGTCTGTATCGGTATGATTGACTCTTCCGGAATCGACTTCGGCTGCTTCGGCATAAATAACAATCTCGTTCTTCTCCTTGATTTTATAGAAGGATACTTCGATTATCGTTGCAGTACTGGAATGAAGGTCTTCCCTAATATAAAATGTCGTATCGCCGGCAGTTGGTTTCGACAGCCGTTTTGTAATAACAATTTCCGGGATTTTGCCCCAAGTGTGCGGTGTTCCACAAACCGGAACAGGATCAGAAACAGTTAATTGATTTGAAAATAGTAATATTGGTAGAGATATTATAAATATCAGGCGTTTGATTCGCATTACGATTTCAGAACAGAATGCCATTCTTCTGCCGGAGCTCTCCCCATCAGATCGCGTAGCGCTTTTTGCGGGTTTTTGCCTTCAAAGAGTACTTTGTAAATCTCTTCGGAAATGGGCATCAGTACACCATATTTTTTCATCATCTGATGAACAGTCATACAGGTATGAACACCTTCGGCAATCATAGACATTCCATTTAAAATATCCTCTAATTTCCGACCTTTCCCAATCTCTTCCCCAACATATCTGTTGCGACTGTGTTTACTGCCGCAGGTTACAATAAGGTCACCAACACCGCTTAATCCTGCGAAGGTTTCTTCACGTCCACCCAGGCGGACGCCAATGCGGATCATTTCCATTAACCCGCGCGTGATCAACGCTGCTTTTGTGTTATCGCCCAGACCTAATCCATCACAAATACCGGATGCGATGGCAACAATATTTTTAATCGCTCCTCCGACTTCAACGCCAATAATATCAGAACTTGAGTAAACACGGAGATAATCCGATCCAAACACTTTCTGGACATATCGTGCGGTTTCACTGTTGGTTGAAGCAACGACGATCGCCGTCGGCATTTCTCTGGATACTTCCTCGGCATGACTTGGTCCGTGCAGTGTAACGATTTTTTCGGAAGAATGATCAAGAACATCTGCAATCACTTCGCTCATCCTTAAAAGCGAATTTTCCTCAATACCTTTTGACAAATTTATAAAAATTACATCTTTGTTTACTAACCCCGACAGATTTTTCAACAAATCCCGTACCGTATGCGACGGCACTGCAATGACGATACATTGGACGGATTCAACCGCAAGATTTAAATCATTAAATATCGGAATTTCCGGTGGAATTGGAATTCCTTCAAGAAGAGGATTGTGGTGAGTTTTATTCATGTAGGCAACATTTTCAGGAAAATATTCCCATAACTTTACTTCATGTTTCAGCTTATGCAAATGGATAGCAATGGTCGTTCCCCAACTGCCTGCGCCTAATACAGCAATTTGAACCCGTTTTTTTCGTATTTCCATAATATGTCTATCGATTAAATTAGTTGTTTATCAGACCTAAAACGACCGGATCTTCTCCGCTCTTTTTTAATAATTCAATGAAGTAACCTGCTGCATTTTTTTCTACAATCAATATCAACCCGATTCCCAGGTTAAACACCCGCCGCATTTCCTCTGTGGCGATATCACCAAGAGATTGAATATAACTGAAAATCGGCAACCACTTCCAGGCGTCCCAATCAATTTCCAATTTCGTTCCATCCGGCAGAATCCGGCTTGTATTACCTTCGATGCCACCTCCGGTGATATGACTGATTCCATGCAGGTCAGTATTTCCAAGAAAGGGTTTGATAATTGGCAAATAAGACCGATGCACTTTAAGAAGCACATCGCCGAGAATTGCGCCTAATTCTTCAATATAATCACCCACCTTGTGATGTTTCAACAGCACATTTCTGGCTAAAGAGTAGCCGTTGGTATGCAGTCCGCTCGACCATAAGCCGATCAACACATCACCCGCCTGTATGTTACGAGGCAGCATTTGCTCCCGCTCAACGACGCCGACGATTGTTCCGACGAGATCGTAATCTTCTTTATGATAAATATCCGGCATTTCAGCCATCTCACCACCGACAAGGGAACAGCCATTCTCTTTACATGCTGTAGCAAGCCCCCGAACAATATCCGTAACAACCTTCGGTCGAAGTTTTCCCAGACCAATATAATCCAGGAAAAACAGTGGCTGTGCGCCGGTTGTTAAAATATCATTTACACAATGATTCACCAGACACCGACCAATAGTATCATGCCGGTTCATCATATTGGCAACGATCAGTTTAGTTCCGACACCATCGGCGCTGGAAATTAGTATCGGACGTTGATACTGTTGGACGGGAAATTCAAAACATCCTCCAAATGCACCGATATTGGTAAGTACATTAGGGACGAAAGTTTCTTTTACAATGTCTTTTATTTGATTAACAGCTTCAGTTCCGGCATCTATATCGACGCCGGAATCTTTATAACTGATTTTCAATTATCATTGACCTCGTCATACATATTATTGATCATTTCCGCGTAATGTTTTTCAACAATACTACGACGGATCTTCATTGAAGGAGTCAGTTCATCACTCTCGATCGTAAATTCATGTGAAAGCAGGAGAAATTTTTTCACTTTTTCAAACTGCGCAAAACCTTCCATCGATTCTCCGATGACACGGTCATAAAGCTCTTCAACTTCCGGCAATTTAATAAGTTCGTCTCTATTTTCCCACTTCAACTCTTTTTCTTTTGCCCAGGCTTCAAGATTCGGAAAAGATGGTACGATAAATGCCGATACGAATTTCCGCTTATCACCGATTACCAGTATCTGTTCAATCCATTTTGATGTCACCAGAACATTTTCCATCGGCTGCGGAGCTACATTTTTACCACCGGAAGTGACGATAATATTCTTCTTACGGTCGGTAATAGCCAAATAGCCTTTTTCATCGATTATTCCAATATCACCGGTATGAAACCAACCATCATCATCTAACACTTCTTTTGTGGCAATTTCATCCTTAAAATAGCCTTTCATTACATGGGGACCTTTTGTAAGAATTTCTCCATCTTCGGCAATTTGCACCTCGACATTTGTAAGTGGAAAACCAACAGTGCCAAATTTAATCTTCTCAAGCGGATTAAATGAAATAACCGGTGACGTTTCAGTTAATCCATAACCTTCTAAAATCAATATACCCGCAGCTTTAAAAAATTGCCCAATCTCTTTAGATAACGGAGCGCCTCCGGATACAAAGAATCTTAATCTTCCACCGACTTTTCCCTGTAGTTTTGAAAAAACCAATTTATTTGCAATTTTTAACTTAGCTCCAAGAAGTATACCAACGGAATGACCGTGCTCACGTCGATTTTCCGCTTTTCTCCCGGCATTAATTGACCACCAAAACAGTTTCTGTTTAACTGAAGAAGCGGAAGACATATTATCAATTATTTTTGCATAAACTTTTTCATAAAATCTTGGAACAGCAGCCATTAGAGTGGGATGAATTTCGCCCATATTATCTGCTACAGTATCGATGCTCTCAGCATAGCAGATTTTTGCTCCGACCGAAGTCGCTAAAAAATGTCCCACCATTCTTTCAAAAACATGACTCAATGGTAAAAAAGAGAGAAATATATCTTGTTCATCAACCTGAATTTCTTTAAGACTGGCAAAAATATTTGATGTTAAATTCCCATGAGTTAACATTACTCCTTTGGGTTCACCTGTAGTGCCGGAAGTATAAATCAGGGTCAGCAGATCTGATTTTTTAATCGACATTGCATCCTTTTCAAAAAATCCGGGAATGCTATTTCGATATTCAGCTCCCTTAGCCAATAATTCACTATATAAAATTACTTTGGGATGCTCTACTTTTTCGTCGCTTAACACGATTACATTTTGCAGCCCCTTCAATTCGTCCACAAAAGTCAAAACCTTTTCAGTCTGCTCAAGATCGCCGCAAAACAGGTATTTACATTCCGAATGTTGTACAATCCACTTTACCTGTTTAGTAGTTAATGTCGGATAAATCGTTGTCGTAACACCCCTGGCACACGAAATCCCATAATCAGACATTGCCCACAGATAACTATTATGAGAAATAATTCCCACATGGTCTCCGGTTTTTAAGCCAATTGATTTCAGCCCGCCGGAAATTTTTTCAACATTATCCCGTACCTCAGAAAATGTCATCTCATACCAGGTACCATCTTTTTTAAAACCGAAAGCAGGTTTCTCTTTAAACCTGTTTGTTACTGAAATGAACATCTCAGATATTGTGTCATACTTTACTTCACTCATTAGTACACCCTCCAATTATTTTTCAGATATTTTCCCTTGTTTTTAAATTAATATACATTAATTTTACTCCGATTTTTGCCGAGGTGGTGAAATTGGTAGACGCAGCGGACTCAAAATCCGCCGGACTTCGGTCCATGGGGGTTCGATTCCCCCCCCCGGCACATACTCTCTCGATAGACTTTTCAAAAACCCACCTAACTATTTAAAATATAACAAGCAGTTTATGAATCCTAATGAAATATCCATAAACTGTTTGTTAATTGATACTATTAATTTGATCGGATTTTAGTAAGCAGCATCTCTGCTCTCCGAATTTCTTCAGTCGCTTTGGGATAATTCTGAATAACTTTCCGAAACTCTGCTACAGATTGATCTAATTGATTCATTCGGAAATAGCAATAACCAAGTCGCATTTGAGCAGAAGCTGCTTTATTTCGGTTACCCAATCCGAACACTTGTTGATACGCTTGAAGTGCTTCAGGATACTGTTTTTGATAATATAGCGCCTCTCCAATCCAGAACTGGGCATTATCCGCCAAGGAGTGATCTCTGTTAATCTGAATTATCTCTTCATAAATATCGATCGATTCATTGTACCGCTTCTGGTTAAACAACAGCGTGGCTTTATCGTAGAGTTTTTGCTGAATTGACGCTACTCTGCTCGATGGATGGCTCGTTTTAACAGAAGTTGACGGCGTAGCAGCGGCTCTGCTGATTTTCGCCGGTTTATAATCCATATAAGCGGTATAAGGGTTATTTTTCAGATCACCATAAAATAGTTCGAACGAGACCCGCCGGTTTAAAATTCTCCTGATTTTGTTGGTGCCCTCCACAAGTATTTCTCCGGAGCCTACGGGATTAATTTCAATACGTTGCGCAATATCGGTTCTCATTTTCGGTGGAAAGAAATCCAACAGTAATTTACCAAACGTAACTGATCGTTTTTGAGACAATTCATAATTATACTGTTCCGAACCTTCATGATCGGTATAGCCTGAAATCCTGATTTTAATATCGGGATCGGTTCGCAAGGCTTTAACTAATTTTCCCAGCGTCACATAATAATTTGAATTAAATGTAGCGCTCGGCATTGCCCATTCACCGGTTTCAAAGTATATATTGTCGAAAGAAATATTTTGCATAATGATAGAACCCGCCGGGACTGACTTTTGCTGTTCTACCGGCGTTTCTGTTTTTTCAATAGTTACAACTTCTACGGGTTTTGCCGACACCGGCTTTTTTTGAGGTTCTGGAACAACAATCGGCGTTGTATCTTTTTGCGGTATCTGTTTCTTAACCTGTGTTTTAACAACAGATGTTTTTTTGATATCGGCTGCCTGAGGTTTTAAAACCGGTTTTTCTTTTTTAACTACCCGTTGAACTTTCTTCGGAGCAGACACTTTAGGCGCTGCTTTTGAAGAAGATATTATTTTCTGTGGAGGAACTTTCGGACTTAATGTTTCCGGTGATATGGTCGGTCTTTCACCTTCCTGCTGAACAAGGGAACTTGCGATCAGATCTTCTGAAACCGATATTTCCGGAACGGTTTCTTTGCCGCCACCGCAGCTCATTAAAAAATAACTTAAAATGATAAGAAAGGTTATCCGCTTCATTCCCTCAGCCTCCAAACATGAAAGCACCCGATATTGTTGTTCTATGCCGGATACTTTTTATAATTATGCTTCACCTATTTCTTTTTCTTTGAATCTTCAGGAGGAGTTTCCAGCGTTTTTACACGTTTTTCGAGGTCATTCTTTTCACGGTTCAAGCGACTAAGCGCTGTTTGAAGATCAGTTAGAGTTCGGTTGGTCTTACGCTGAAATTGTGAAAGACGTTTGGCGGTTTCTTCCTGATCTCTTTTCAGATTTGCCAGTTCGGCTTCCGTGTTCATACGCAATTCACTTATTAAGAGACCAACTGAATCAATCTTCACGTCGAATTTTCTGGCTGTTACATCCAGCTTCTGATCAAGAGCCTTTAAGTCCCTTTGAAACTGCTGGATATGTTTGCCACGACCAATAAAACGCAGATCAAGATCATGCAGATTATGATCAAATCCATCAATGTTTATTACATGGACAGAATCTGCAACATTCAGGTTATCCATGCGATCATTGACTTTGGTTACAACAAACGCAAAATAGATCGCAACTACGACAAGTAGTACCAACACTATTGTTTTAATCAGTTCTTTCATTCACAACTCCCAAATTTACAGTTCTATAATTTCATATTTAAAGTTATTGAAGATTTTGTTGCCATTCATTGGTCTCGTTTTCAGTCACAGCAACATCAGCGCTGTTTTGGCTTGGTTGCGGCTGTAGAACAACCGGTATCCGCGAACGAAATGGCTCCTTTGTTTCATCGCTTTTTATCTCATTAATCAGCGACTGAATATCCTTATGAAATTGAGCAACGGTTTTCTCAAGGCGACGGAACAGTTCTTCCATTAACTCTTTTCCATACAGATTATTGATCCCTTGTAAAAGATCGTCAAATTTTGTCATCAGGTACGCATTACAACTTTCGGGGTTACCAAAATCGGTCAATGATTCATCTGCCATAGCGGGAAATCCTCTTAAAAAATATCATTATCGAATTTACAAAACTCATTTAAATTATCAATGTTTTTTGATAAGGAATTTACCATCTTTCGCTTTTAAATGTTTCCCATTTATCAATATCTTTTAATATTAAGCGGCAAATGCTTCTGACCGCAGAATTTAACTTAATTTCTACGCTGGGTTGATTGGAAGTCAATTTTTGTATAACTTCTTTAAATTCAAGCAATTCACTACGGTCAACTTCAATGCTCAGGCGTGTCAGCATTTCAACTCCTATGTCTTTCTTTTCAAATTGATGCCTTTATAATTTCTATAATTCGTTATGATTGTACAACAGCTATTTTACTGCCGCAGCTACAAATATCACCTTCTAAATTATTTTTCATAATCGAAAAACTTCGTCGCTCAATCAACAAGCGCCCGCAGTGGTAACAATAGGTGTTGTCCTCATTTTCAGATAAAACGTTTCCTTCATACACATATCGAAGTCCGTTCCGGATTGCGATTTTCCTGGCTTTATCAAGCGTTTCTTTTGGTGTTCGGGAAAGTTGCCGCATTTTATAGTCAGGGTGAAACGCTGAAAAATGAACCGGAACATCCTGTCCTAAATTATCAACTATCCATCGTGTTAAATGATCTAACTCGCTGTCGCTGTCATTTTTACCCGGTATTATCAACATTGTAATTTCAATAAAGGTGCCCAAATCTCTGATCCTTTGCAGAGCATCGAGAACCGGCTGTAATTCTCCTTTGCAATATTGCCGGTAAAATTCATTGGAAAATGACTTCAGATCGATGTTGGCAGCGTCAATAAATGGGTATATATCATCGATCGCCTCTGATGTAATATATCCGTTTGTAACCATAACCGTCTGTAATCCGGATTGATGTGCAAGTGTGGCAATATCCAGTACATACTCGCCGAATATTGTTGGTTCGTTATAAGTAAAGGCAATACCGATACAGTTGGATTTCTGCGCCATATCTATGATTTTTTCGGGACTGATATTATGCATTTGAGTATCATCCGGTTTCGCACGGGCAATATCCCAGTTCTGACAAAATTCACAAAGCAGATTACATCCGACGGTTCCTACGGAAAATATCTGTGAGCCCGGGTAAAAATGGTATAACGGCTTTTTCTCGATCGGATCGACATGAACAGCAACCGGATGACCATAGACGATTGTATAAAGGGTATTATCGACGTTCTTACGAACATTACATACGCCATAGCTCCGGTCAGCAATGATACAGCGACGGGGACAGAGATAACACTCAATTCCCTGTTCTTTTTCATTCCACCATTTTGCTACTTTCAAGTAAGTTCCTTTAATTTTGCATCAGGTTAAACTAAACAATCAGAGTTCATTTGTCAACTTGTGATTTCAGATTATATCACAGTGTTACTTTATTCTGTAGCCCTTCCAAAACCCCGAAACGAAAATATAAACATTAACCACTCAATTTATTGAGTGGATTTGATACTCCCAGCAACGCAAACCGAATTTATTCGGTGAGTACCCCGATTAAAGTCAGGACGACAGGTAGAGGCCATTTTATCCCATCGAATAAATTCGATGGTTAATGTTTTTCTACAGCCGAGCTAAGTACCGTTCCGCAGCGGAGCCCCGAAATAAGAATATAGCTTGCTCACTTTATATGGCTGAATTACATTCTGCCAAACACAAAACGACCATTTTAGTATAACACATAATTCGGGAACAATATTTCTCATTTTAAGTATCACTAACATTCACTATATTTGTGCAGTTGAGTAAAATTACGAAATGGAGAGTCATGGCTAAAGTAAAAAGTAAATTATCGAAATCCCCTAAATTCATCGAATATTTAACACTGAAAAAAGTAAACTTTATCATTTTTGGTATAGGGATTCTGGCAATCATCATCGGTTTTTTCGTAATGGCAAGCGGCGATACTTACTCTTTTAGATCCCTGTCACTGGCGCCGATTATACTTTTAATCGGATATTTGATAATTATCCCGGTTGCAATTCTATATCGCAAGAAAGAATCAACCGAAACCGAACAAAAAAAGTAATTCTTCCGACTTAAGAATTATTGTAATAAAACACAACGCTCTTACCTTTTCAGGCAAGAGCGTTTTTATTTTATGAATCACTGATCATTTCGGATTCGACTCAGTCACACTTTCTTTTGATAAAGAGGTTGATTTTTCAGTTTTAGCAGCTGACGTTGATGTTTTTAATTTACTTTTTTTTGTCGGTGTGCTGCTGTTTTTCCTGGCATAATCTGTAATATAAAATCCGGAGCCTTTGAAAATTAATCCCGATCCACCGCTAATTTTTCGTATGACGGATGCCTGTTTACATTTTGGGCAAACTTTAATTGGGTCGGCGCTCATGCTCTGAAACTCTTCGAATTCATATTGACAGTTTTTACAGAAATAATCATATGTCGGCATTATTGTTCCATTGATTAAGCGATATTACATAGAATAGCGGCAACATTCACGATATCATCAACACTACACCCTCGTGAAAGATCATTCATCGGTTTTCTGAGTCCCTGAATGATAGGACCGACAGCTTCGCAGCCGCAAATTCGCTGTGTTATTTTATAGCCAATATTTGCGGCTTCCAGCCCTGGAAATATCAGAACGTTCGCCTTCCCGGCAACAGGACTGCCCGGAGCTTTGCGTTCACCGACGCCGGGAACAATTGCTGAATCAAGCTGAAGCTCACCGTCAATCATCAGATCCGGTCGCTTTTTTTTCACTATTTCAGTTGCTTCAACAACTTTATCGACCAAAGGATGTTTGGCGCTTCCCTTTGTTGAGAATGAGAGCATCGCGATTCTCGGTTCTTCTTTGATGACTTTCCGATGAGTCTCTGCCGTGGCGATTGCGATATCAGCCAGTTGTTCAGCAGTCGGATCCGGCATGACGGCAC
>JAGLWX010000369.1 GCA_023133185.1 Fidelibacterota bacterium | reverse complement strand
GCGGTGGAACCTGCTTCCCGAATGTGATATCCGGATATGCTGATCGTATTCCAACGTGGCATTTTTTCAGCACAATAACTGAATATATCTGTAATTATTCTCATCGAAGCATCCGGAGGATATATATAAGTCCCTCTGGCAATATATTCCTTGAGGAGATCATTTTGGATGGTACCGGAAAGTTTTTTTAGGTCAATACCCTGTTTTTCGGCCACAGCGATATACAATGCCAGGAGTATTGCAGCTGTTGAGTTAATGGTCATGGATGTACTAACCTTATCCAAAGGAATACCTTCAAGAAGTATCTCCATATCCTGCAGAGATGAAATGGGAACACCAACTTTTCCCACTTCACCATCAGAAAGAATATGATCTGAATCGTACCCAATTTGTGTCGGCAAATCAAATGCTACAGAAAGTCCTGTAGTTCCGCTATCGAGGAGATATTTGAATCGATTATTTGTTTCTTCAGCAGAGCCAAAACCGGCATATTGACGCATTGTCCAGAATCGTCCCCGGTACATGGTGGGTTGTACGCCTCGAGTGAATGGATATTCGCCGGGGAATCCTAAATTCTCCATATAGGATTGATAATCTTCATTTTCCGGTAATGCAACTCGTTCAGCCGATAACCATGAACCAGTCGAAAAATCCGGTTTGCGTTCAGGAAATCTATCTGTAACTTTTTTTAATGTTGATGCTTCCCATGTTTTCAATTGATCCTGGAAGCGTTCATCTTTTGGCATTACTGAGTCTCCTCTCTTATGACAAGACCGAATATGCATCTCGTCATAACAGTTGCTAATTTATAATATTCGAATGATGAAAAGAATCAGGTACGAAAAAATAATCGAATCACTGTGTGACAAATAGTGTACCAATAGATTATCTCACCTCATCGATATTCTGCCTTGTTATAAAACTTAAAAAATTAAAGAGGTTTCTCGAGAAAAACAATAAATACTATCGGATTTCACCTGAAAAATCAGAATAGCGGTTTTCTCATTTTGAAGAAAATAAACGGATAACAAATATATAGGTTAAGAATAATGAATATGAAGAACTTAACGTTCTTTGCGAGAGGACTTTTCACGAATCCATCAAGAATAGCTAGCGCCCGCTGGTATTTTTACGATTTTTCTGGAAGTTGCGAAGGACATTTTTACTGCAGAGAACGAGCAAATGATCACCCAACTCAAAACGATATTCCGGTTTGGGAAAAATCCCGCTGAACTTCCCGATTCTTGATTAAGGTCACAACTATTCCATATATGCGATTGCGATGACAACTATCGAATTATGTATTCATCTAACCGGTCTGTTAAATCATGAATAAAACAAAAAGGAGATATCATGAAAACAATTAGAGTTATGACGGCAGTGGTTTTGTTGGCAACAGTTATGTTTGGCCAAAACAATTTTGAACAGACGACCCTTTTTCAAAAAGGAGCAGTACTCGGTGGCTACGGCGGACCGGCTATATCCATCGGCAAACTCAACGGTGAATATGCGGTGTTTACCGGAGGCAGTGGAGCTTTCGTGCTGAATCATCGTTTTATCATCGGTGGTGCCGGATACGGATTGGTAAACAGAATTGATATCAGTCCGGAAGGCATACCGGGAGATTCTTCAAGATATTTGAATATGGGATACGGCGGGCTGGAACTGGGATATATTATTGCACCGTCGCAATTAGTTCATATTCAAGTATCATCACTGTTTGGTGTTGGCGGTCTTGGAACACATAATAATGTCGATATTTGGGATGAAGATTATGACGAAGATGATTTTGATGTATATCATGATGTTTTCTTTGTATTACAGCCGACCGTATCTCTTGAATTGAATGTAGCGAAATTTTGCCGTCTTAATGTCGGGGCAACTTACAGGTACGCATTGGGCTTCGATTATAAAGGCTTGAAAACCGGTGATCTCGACGGTTTGGAACTGAAGATGGCGCTGAATTTCGGGCTATTCTAAAAAATATTGACATTTTCTACATCCGGTAAGGCGTCCTCGATACGGGGGCGCCTTTTACGTTTTATTTACCTCTGATGATCAGAAATAAATGAAGTTGCTTTATTTCTACTTGAATAATGTTAAATTTGGAAGATTTTTGGATTATGTAAGTTGGATGGAAAATAACTAAAACGATAATAAACTAATTTGTTTTTTCGATGAATCTATATTTAAGAATGCTAAAATGGGTGAAACCCTACTGGAAAGTTCTGCTTGGCGGAATCCTGGCATCATTAATTTTTGTTGTATTTAATAGCGCCTCTGTTTGGCTTACGGCGTCTTTCATTAATGTTATATTTCCTCAGGAACATCGGCAAGTTGTTCAAAACCAGGAGTCAACTGTTAAGATCGAAGAAAAGATCGATGCTAATACAAAGATTAAAAACTTTACTAATCGGCTGATAATTCAGGAAGATCCCTTTGCCTCCCTGAAAGCTCTCTGTATCGCAATTTTTCTCATGTTTTTTTTCAAGAATGTGTTTTTCTATATAAAAAATATTGCCCTGGGCTATGTGCAACTAAAGTTGATCAGAGATCTGAGGAATGCTCTGTATGCCCATCTACACGAATTATCGTTATCCTATTATCATCGAAAAAAGGGGGGAGAACTCCTCTCGATTGTATTGAACGATGTAGGAATTATGAGAAGAGCGTTTGCCGTTAGCTTTAATAAATTGTTGGTTGAACCAATAAACATTCTGACATTTGTTATATTACTGTTTATCATCTCCTGGAAGCTCTCATTGTTAGCGATCGTTATTTTACCGGTCTCCTTATTTACTATTGCCAAAATAGGGCAAAGCATTCGCCGTAAATCGGTCAGAACATCAAAACAAATAGCCGGTATTATGGCGATTTTAAGTGAGACAATTAACGGTATCCGGGTCGTCAAAGCTTTTGCTATGGAGCAATTTGAGAAAAGACGGTTTTTCTCTGAAACCCAGAAATACTTTAAAATGACACTTAGGCGAACTCGGTTGCGGGCAATTTCTTCACCGATAAATGAAACTTTCGGAGTTGGTGTCGGTGTAATATTGCTTTGGATCGGTGGTAATCATGTCCTCGCAGGTACGGGTATTGAAGCCGAAGATTTTATCCGATTTATTATACTGCTTTTCGCAATTCTACATCCAATTAAAACCCTCAATACCGTTAATGTCGATATTCAGGAAGGACTGGCGTCTGCGGGAAGAGTGTTTTCCATTCTTGATGAGAAATCTGATATTGTTGAAAAACCGGACGCGACTCAGATAAACAGCTTTAAATCGGAAATTCATTATGAGAACGTTACTCATCAATATGATACAGTAAATAACGAGGTGTTAAAAGACATCAATTTTACCGTTAAAAAAGGAGATATTATCGCCATAGTTGGGCACAGTGGCGCGGGAAAATCAACCCTGGTTGATCTATTGCCCCGGTTTTATGATGTAAAAAAAGGGCGAATAATTATCGATGGAACTGATATACGTGATATTACCTTGTCATCGCTACGTTCATTAATGGGAATAGTAACTCAGGAAACGATTTTATTTAACGATACAATTTTTAATAATATTGCCTACGGTATGACCGATGCAGATCCGAAAGCCGTAAAGGCTGCCGCACGTGCCGCAAATGCCGATGAATTTATTGAGGAATTTCCCGATAAGTACGATACAATTATAGGAGACAAAGGTTCCCGTTTATCGGGTGGACAGGCGCAACGTATCGCCATTGCCAGAGCCTTATTGAAAAATCCGCCGATATTAATCCTGGATGAAGCAACATCTTCCCTTGATACCGAATCTGAACAAAAAGTCCAAATGGCTATCGAAACTTTGATGAAAGATCGTACAACTTTAGTAATTGCACACCGTCTGTCAACTATTCAGAATGCAAGTAAGATAATAGTTCTGGAAGATGGGGGAATCGTGGAGATCGGAACGCATTCGGAACTGTTAGAAAAAAACGGCTTGTATAAATATTTGTATGATACTCAAATAAATCCTACAGTGAATCATCAAACATGAGAATAGATAAAATGGAATGGAACGATTGCAACATATAAATCTAGTAATCATATTTAACATTCATTTTTAATTTCAGATTATTTCAATTACACTTACTTGCTGATGAAAGCAGATTTTTAGATGAAATCAAAATAGAAGTTTAAACAAAAAAAGGGTTTTTCTAACAGTAAGGCAACTTGCATTCATGAAGATCTACTATCAAGCGCGTAACATTTATCAATACTCTTATGTAAAATCTCTGTATCGTGAAATCGGGGGAGATTTCATTATACACAAGCCAAGAGCAATAATACATTTAAAGAAAAACTTTGCTGGGTTTCCCTCAAAAAATCCCAGCAAGGATATATTTGGATGCCAGCCCAAAACGCGCTATAAGAGATATGAGAAATATGATAAGTTATCCGGCATTCTGATAAGCTTAAATAAGTTTCACTTTTCCAGAAATCCCGATAAATTGATTGCAATATGTATGAAACATGGTGTAGGAGTGAGAAAAGAACAGGGTCGAGATCAATTTCCGTTTGATTACTATTTTATAGATGGAGACTTATGGCTGCGAAAGTTAATGCAATATAAAGAGTTAAATATTCGTGAAGACCAGATCGTCCGTACGGGAAATTTGAGATTCGATGATGTAGTAAACGGAAAGATGGATCGTTCAAAAATATTAAAGAACTTTGGAGTGAAAGATATGTCACGTCCTAATATTCTGTACGCGCCTACCTGGAAATTGTGTGCCGGCACATTAATGAAACACAGTTACAGCTTCATAGAACAATTCTCGAATGAGTACAATCTTTTCATACGGCCTCATTACTATGACTGGCGTAGATTAGGTTCCATCAGAAAATTCATTAAAACAGGGAAATATAAAAATGTTTACATAGTTGAGCCCTGGAATATCCGAACTGAAGATACAATGGAAAATCTTTTTATTTCCGACCTTCTTATCTCCGATAACTCTTCTATTTCCTACCAATCTCTTATCTTTACAATGCCGGTGCTTCAAATATACATTGATGAATCTAATATTGACAAGCAACGATCCGAATTTGATATTAGAAATATTGTTGATTGTTGGAACGGAAAGGGCTCTATATTACCTCTTGTGAAAGGAAACCTTCAAAAGAATAAATATAAAACCGATTTACAGTCCTTACTAAAAAAATGTTTTTATTTTAATGATGGGAAATGTACTGAAAGAGCAGTATCTTTTATTAAAAGCATGTCTCACTGATTATTAAAATGTCCATTACTTAAAACTTTAATCATCTTTACAATGAATATATTGTTCATAAACAGTACAAAGATCAAAGCCTGGGGAGGCATCGAGAAATGGATGCTAATTACTGCTAAAGGATTACGTGAAAAGGGACATAACATTTTCTGTGGTGGAAAACCTGATGCTATATTTACGAATAGATGTATTGAAGCCGGGTTTATTACCTTTACTTTAAAATTTGGAATGGATTTTAGTATTCTAAACAGTTATCGACTGTCAAAAATATTATCCAAATATCAAATTGACATTGTAATCAACCACTACAATAAAGAGATTAAAATGGCAAGTATTGCCAGAAAAATTGCCAGACTACCATTAGTGATAGTTGCTCGCGCTGGGATGCCAAATGTACATAATAACTGGCGGTATCGTTTTCTCTACAAACGGATGGTGGACGGTGTAATTACAAATGCTATTCAGATCAAAGAGAAATATATGTCCTACGGATGGATGGAAGATGGGTTTGTACGACTTATTCGCAACGGGGTTGAGGTTAAAGTTAAACCAGAGATTGTTCCCCAAAAAATTCAACAGAAATATTCTCTTCCGGCACGAGGTCCGGTAATAAGTATCTTTGGTCGATTGGT
The DNA here is from genome assembly GCA_023133185.1 of Fidelibacterota bacterium. Classification (GTDB taxonomy): domain Bacteria; phylum Fidelibacterota; class UBA2242; order UBA2242; family UBA2242; genus UBA9312. Next base: position 990 of record JAGLWX010000369.1, on the reverse strand, counting down.
TCCCATTAAACAGCATCATCTTTTCCTAAAAGTTGCCAGAAATATTAAGCAAAAATATCCTGAGGCAGTCTTTCTCATTGTCGGAGAGGGACCTCTAAAGAATAAAATAAAACAGAATGCCATTCAGTTAGGTATTGAAGATAGTGTGTTTATGCTTGGTTTTCAAAAGGAACTTGATGCGTTATATAGTTATTGTGACGTGGTATTACTTACTTCTTCCTACGATGGTTTTCCTAATGTTCTTATGGAAGCTATGGCGATTGGAAGACCCGTGGTAACATTTGATGTTGGTGGGGTCAGAGAACTTATACAGTCGGAGAAAACTGGTGTTATTGTGCCGCCCAATGCTGTTCAAGCGATGACAATAGAAATTTTGGATCTATTAAAGTCAGCAGAACGTCGAGAAAATATATCACGCGATGCAAGGGAATACATACAGAGGAATTTCTCGATTGATAAAATGGTCAATGAGGTTGATGGTTATCTAAAAGAATTGTACTCTCGAAAATCAGAGATAAAAATATAATCTAAGAGTGAAAGAAAGCGATAATTGAAGTTCGGATTTCTCAGAATTCAAGGATTTGCAAGTCCATGTAGGAAATATATAAAAACCCTTTGGGCTCTACATTTTTGGGGGTGTTTTTTTTATATTCAGCAATATGCTATCTTTTACTGAAAGGGCGATACTGAATCAAGGTATATTCCGTTACTCTTCCTGTCTAACCTGGAAAAGTCGTATGAGATGAAAACATTTCGAATAATGTTCATTGGTCGTTCATCGGATTTAGCGAGTACAAGAATACGCGCGGCAAATCTTATAGAACCGCTGGCTCGCCGTGGAGTGCATGCCGAGTTATATATTCTACCAAAATCATTATCGGCGCGTTTGAAACTGTTCCAAAAGTGTAAAACTTATGATGTAGTCATTCTTCAAAAAAAACTACTGTCCCCGATTCTATTTTTCTTTCTAAGGCGAGCAAGTCGGTATTT
>JAGLWX010000368.1 GCA_023133185.1 Fidelibacterota bacterium | reverse complement strand
TCGAGATGATATAACCTCCCCTTCCATCCTCCGGCAGCTGCCGGAAGGGGAAAGAGGGGTGGTTAATTTATCTCCTGTTACAATAAATTTGTCAAAATACATTTTTCCCCTGTGAAACTTGGGTTAATTAGAGCTTGCCCAGCTGCCTTTTTTAATAAATTTTTCCCAATCATAAATATCCGGACCTAAAAATCCGGGCGGATAGTTGTAATATTTTTCACTTCCATAGTCGGTGATTACCACGCCGCTTTTAAGCACCACTTTATTTGCCACAATCGGTCCGGTAAGAGTATCTCCTTTGAAATTCACATACCCTGTCGAGAATACCGCCCCTTTTATTATTAACAGGGGAGTTCCGAGTATATCTGTCTCAGCCGTATCGCCGACAACTACGGCGGGATAGTAAAGCGAACTGTCGGGCATTTGTTGAGCTTGTATGGAGACGGTCCCTGTAAACTTTATACCGCCCGTGACGAAGAGGGTGCCGATTAAACTGCTGCCGTTTTTCATCGTTACGTTGCCGTCTATATAGTGAATTCCAGTATCTATTGGAGCGCTAAAGCTTGTGTCTCCAACATGGTGATAATTGGCAATAGAATCATAATATGCAAAATCGACTTCGGGCAACGGATCAAAAGGTCTGATCCCGTGACCTTTCAGATTATTTAAAGTATAATTGCTGGTGTCCAGCTGAGTCTTGTAAGCGACAACGTGGTTAAACGGGTGATCCTGCCACAATTCCACGGATACCGTTTTGGATACCGATACGGATGTTCCGGTTGACGTCAGGATCCGGGCAACCGAGTCGTAAGTAACCGACATCGAACCGGTTGAGAAAGTCCCCTGGGAATCCGGTCCATGATTTAAGCGCCACAAACCAATATTTATTCCACTTTCGGCTGACGTCAAAGCCTGCGTTCTCTGCACGCTTCGTATGCTTAATTTCCCTTCCTGCGAAGCCATGGAAAGAAACGCCGTGCCGATAATGGTCAGAACAAGAAAGAAAATCAAAACCATTCCCAGAATGCTGCCGTCTTCGGATTTGATGATATTTTTAAAAACATCCATTTTTTATCTCATTAGATTGAAATACCATGCACAGATTTGATTACCGTACATTAAACTTATTAAAGCGCCGATAGTCAGAAAGGGGGCAAAGGGTAGCCGGCTGTTCATCTGCGCTTTTTTTATTATAATCATAGATATTCCTGCGACAGTCGCTATTAAAAAGCTTAAAAACAGAGTCAGTAATGTGTTTTGAAGTCCCAAAAAGATACCTGTCATTGCGACTAACTTAATATCTCCGGCGCCGATACTCTCTTTTTTAAACAGTAGTTTTCCCGCTGCCGCCCAGAATATCATTATGCCGCCGCCCGCTAAAAAGGCAATCAAAGAGTTGATGAAATTCACAGGCCAGAAAATCAATGACATATATAGTCCCAAAATAACTCCAGTTAGAATCACACAGTTTGGAATTTTTCCTTTCTCCAAATCGGTGAATGTGACTGTCAGTAATAGAGCAGATAATGTCGTATAAAAGAGAAATTCATAGCTGAAGCCGTAAACATAGTAAATAATTACGAATAAAACGGCTGACAATATCTCTACTATCGGGTATCTTGCAGGGATGGGTAATTTGCAGCGCCGGCATTTTCTCCTGAGAATGAAAAAACTGAGAATGGGAATATTGTCGAACCAGCATATTTTTTCTCCGCATTGCGGGCAGTGTGAAGCGGGAAATAAAAGAGATTCATGTCGAGGCAAGCGGTAAATAACGACATTAAGAAAACTCCCGAATATTGCCCCGATGCAGAATAGTATAAGTTTAATAAACATAAGCGCTCTCTAACCTGAATTATTCATAAATCTTTGCCACCAAGGCACTAAGTCACTAAGAATATTAAA
>JAGLWX010000367.1 GCA_023133185.1 Fidelibacterota bacterium | reverse complement strand
GCCAGGTCCGGCGAACCCTGAGATTTCGCAGACGCGGATACAGCTGCGTCATGCGTTTAATCACCTGGGGTAAAAAAACCGATGTATTGTCACTGTCTGTTCCCGGAATTTTTGGATCCGGTGTAATGCAAAACACTACCTGTCCTTCGACATTTTGATAGAAGTAATAATTAGCCGAGCCTTTTTCTGGGTGGATATCCACTATCATAGGTTTAAAAAATCGCTGAACCGGTTCAGTAATACCCGCTTCATGGGAATCGGGATAAACAGGCACGTCCAATCCGAGCATATTGCCGACATTTCTTGAATAAGCTCCAGCTGCATCGATGATCAGTCCTGCAGAATAATGTCCTTTTGAAGTCTTTATATCAGTAATGTTGTTATCGGAAACTGTGAAACCGGTTACTTCTTCATTGAAATGAAAATCGACGCCGTTTTGCTTTGCAAGCATATAAAAAGCATCAATTAGTTTTAGTGGCGACGCGGAACCGTCTTCTGGTGAATAGGTGCCGCCACGGAGTTTTTCGGGGTTAATTCCGGGAACCAATTTATCTACTTCTTTCGATGTATTCCAGTCGATGTTTAAATGATAGTGCTTCTGGAATTCGAGTAATGCCTTTAATGTGGCTTCAGTTTCTTCGTCATAAACAGGGAACAGATATCCACCGGTGATCCAATCGACGTCAAATCCGTGTTCCTCTTCAATTCTTGACACAATATCAATTGTTCGGAGGCAAATATTGATTTTTGCCGGATCGGAATGAGTTGCCCGGATACCTCCGATAGCCGCACGATTCTGACCTCTGCCGGCGGACGGCAATTTTTCCAGAACTAGGACACTTAGTCCTTGCTGCGCCAGATAAAAACACAGTGGAACACCGATACTACCGGCTCCGATAATCGCAATGTCGTATGATTTTATCACTTAATCAATATCCTCTTCGTTTATTAATGCATACATGGGAATCTCAACACTTAACGGTCGCTTTGTTCCCTGTGTTACTTCTTTCCAGTCAATGCCCGCCATAGAAAAAATTCTCGGCAACAGTACCGCACAATTTTTACCACCGCAGGCGCCCATTCCGACACGAATCTGTTTTAACTGGTTTATATCGCGAATGTTATGCTCTTTAATATAGGTAATTACTTCTTTCACCGTTACCATTTCGCAATGGCAGACGATGCTGTTTTCCGGAATATATTCAAATGAAGTGTCCCGAATTGGTAAAGTAATACTGACATTCTGGACCTGGATTCCGGTTATTTTTGCGCCATTCTTCAAGGATGTTTTAATATGGACCAGATAGGTTTTGTATTTCTTGTTGTACCGAATTTTCAACACTTCGGCATCTTCGAGATACTCGCCTTCCTGTCCGGTAACCGGAATATGATCACCGACCTTGAATTCAGGAATAAATTCATGAGGCAGGATAACTTCCGCCGTTGCTTCATCTGATTTTTTAGCAAGTGTGATTGCCAGACCTGGGCAGATCAGAATGCATAGCCCGCAACCGGTACAACCATCCAAATATCGTGGAATATCCATAATATTGCCCAATTTTTCATCCAGTTTTATAGCGTTGACAGGACAGATGGATGTACAGGGATCGCAGGGTATTTCTTCGTCACAACGGATAACCGGCTGAAAGGATTCCGAAAGTGTTACATCAACAGGAGCATAAATTTTACCCGGTTTGCTTTTTAAAATATCGGCTTTTTCGCCCCAACCGGGATCAATTTGAATATCTTTTCCCAGCATCTGTGCCATCTGCAATCCGGCGATCCGTCCTCCAAACATAGCCGATGAGGCTTCGGCAATTTCCTGGGCGTCCCCGGCTTTTACAACCTTAAATCCGAATTCCTTTGCCATATCGTAGAATTCGTCAACCGGCGTTAATCCAACTGCAATCAGCAGCGTATCGACTTCAAAGGTTTTTGCGGTGTCCAGAATCGGCTGGAATTTCTTATCGACCCGCGCAATAGTGACCTTTTCGACCTGTCCGTCACCTTCCGCCGATAGAACGGTATGATTCAGGTAGATCGGGACTCCCATCCGTTTAATTTTATCGGCATGGACTTTATAACCGGATACTTTATCAAGAATGTCACAAATTCCGACTGCCTGAATACCGGCTTGTAAAGCGTGATAAGCGGCGATCAATCCGACATTACCGCTCCCAACAATGAAGACTCTGTCGGAGGAATGGATCAAATCCCGGTTTACCAGCGTTTGAAAAGCCCCGGCGCCATAAACTCCCGGCAGGTTGTTTCCGGGAAATATCAGGGTTTTTTCACGTGCTCCCGGGGAGACGATCAAGCCCTTAAAATCGATAATGACATAATTTTGATTATTAACGAAAACACCGGCTTTCTGATCCTTGAAAATTCCAACTACGGAAGAATCCGTATATATGGAAATATTTGGATATTGCTGTAATTCATTTTCAAGTATTGTGGCAATGTCGATCCCCCGGGTTCCGGCATAGCAATCTTCAATCGAGCCAAAAAATTTATGAGTCTGAAGTAAAAGTTTGCCACCTAGCTTATTCTTGTCATCGATGAGGATCACGGAAAATCCTAGTTTTGCCAGCTCGATAGTAGCGGTCAATCCGGAAGGACCGCCACCGATGACCAATACATCACACTCTTTTATTATTTTACGGTGCTTTGTGAGAGGGTGGTCATCGCCGGGTAACTCCGGCAGATGGATCAGAGGATAAATTTCCATTCCCTCTTGCAATGGTGTTACGCAGGATTTTAATGGAAAACCGTCAATAATGACGTTACAATGGGAGCATTGCCCGTTGGCGCAAAACAGTCCCTGGGGAGCATCGCCTTTTTTATGAATATTGAAAATCTGAATGCCGTTTGCGATCAGTGCGGAAGATACTACTTCACCTTCAAACCCGTAAAATTCTTTACCTTTGAAAAAGAATCGTACTTTTTTTCTATTTTCGGGAATTTCCAGGATTGGGTGCTGATGAATTCGATGCATGTCTTTCTCTCGATGATTTCAATAATAGTATTCAATAAACCGGCATTTGAAGTGACAAAAGCTATGCCAGACAGGTGAATGTTCAAAGTATGTTTTTATGAAAGTAAACCACGAATTTCACCCTGTATGGTCATTCTTCCCTACAGGGCAGGCAAATTACACGAAATAATTCATCTTGCCGAAGCGCCGCCCGCCTCGGTTTCATCATCTTTCGTTCCGGGGCTCTTGCTCTGGAACGTTATCATTCAGCAGATCGGTTGCAGAGTGCAACCCTACAACCAGTGATATTAGGCTGTCGGCTAAATTGACTACGGAGTAGTCCGAAGAACTTCCTATGGAACAACCCCGCAGC
>JAGLWX010000366.1 GCA_023133185.1 Fidelibacterota bacterium | reverse complement strand
GTAAAAGATATCGATTACTATAGTCTCTGTGAACATCATCTGGTGCCCTTTTTCGGCAAAGCTCATATCGCCTATATCCCCGATGGAAAAACTATCGGATTAAGTAAAATTCCCCGAATTGTCGATGCATTTGCCAGCCGCTTGCAGATTCAGGAGCGTCTGACCAATCAAATCGCTGAAGCCATTCAAAATGTTCTAAAACCGAAAGGGGTTGCTGTAGTTATTGAAGCTGCTCATCTTTGCATGCAGATGCGCGGCGTGGAAAAACATAATTCGGTGGTTACCACCAGCGCCATGTTCGGTGTCTTTCGGGAAAATGAACGCACCCGTATGGAATTCCTGGACTTAATTAAAATCTCACGAATATAAAAAGGAAATCATCGTGCCATATATCGGTTGTCATGTTTCTATTTCAAATGGTGTCAAAAATGCGCCACTCCGGGGTCATAAACTCGGTTGCGAGGCTATCCAAATCTTCACCGCCAACCAGATGCAGTGGAGAGGCGCACCGATTTCTGAAAAAAGCCGTGACACCTATCTCAAAGAAATTGAAAAACATGATATCCGAATAGTAGTTTCCCACGATTCCTATTTAATTAATCTCAGCAGTCCGGATCCAGGGAAGTTAGCCCTGTCCCGTAAAGCATTTACGGAAGAAATTCAGCGTTCAGCTTTTCTGAAAATCCCATATATCGTCTTTCATCCCGGTTCTCACATGGGCAAAGGCGATGATGCAGCGCTTCAAACTATCGCTGAAAGTCTGGATTACTGCATTGAAAAAGTCCCCGATACCGATGTCAGCCTACTGCTGGAAATAACTGCCGGACAGGGATCGAATGTGGGTTATAAATTCGAACATCTAAGAACCATTATTGACCGAAACCAATATCCGAGCCGGCTGGGAATCTGCTTCGATACCTGTCATGCCTTTGCGGCGGGTTACGATATCGTGAACGAAGTCGGTTATAATGATACCTTTCAGAAATTTGACGACATCATCGGACTGGACCGCCTGAAAGTCTTCCACCTGAACGATTCTAAAAAGCCCTTGGGTTCACGAGTCGATCGCCATCATCAATTAGGCGAAGGCTTCATGGGTCTTGATATATTTTATCGACTCGTAAACGATGAACGCTTTGCCAATCTTCCGATGATTCTGGAAACGCCCGGTGATGAAGAGCATTATGCCCGGGAAATTCAAATACTGAAAGACGCTCGTAAATAGATGTTAAATTTTTTAAATGTTGAATGATAAATGAAGAAATTGAATGTCATTGATCTCGGCAACTGCGCTTATGGAAAAGCCTGGGAAATCCAGAAAGAAACACATGCCAAACGGGTGCGCAACGAAGTTCCCGACACGCTCATTTTGGTCGAACATCCACATGTTTACACACTCGGAAAAAATGCAACCGCTCAACACCTCATTGCCAGTCAGGATTACCTGAAATCAAAAGGCATTGAAATATACAATGTTGATCGCGGCGGCGATATCACCTATCACGGTCCCGGTCAATTAGTGGGCTATCCGATTTTCAACCTGAAAGATCACCGTGAAAGCGTTTCCTGGTATGTTCACACTGTGGAAGATGTTCTCATCCAAATGCTGGCGGATTACGGAATATCAGCCGAACGGATCGATAAACTCACCGGCGTCTGGGTGGGCAATCAGAAAATCGCCGCTCTCGGCATGCGGGTCTCCAAATGGGTGACTATGCACGGCTTCGCCTTGAATGTATCAACCGACTTGTCGCTTTACGACGGCATTATCCCCTGTGGAATTGTGAGTAAAGGTATAACTCGGATTATCGATTTAGAACCAAATATTCAGATGGAACAGGTAAAGCGTGATATCATAGAAAAGTTCAAAACGTTATTTAATTTTTCCGAAGTACATAGAAATCATTATAATGGTTAATTTAGATCTTCTGTTCCCACGATTAAAACCGTGGGCTGGTAAAAAAAGTGATTCGTGAAATTAGTGTAATTCGTGGTTAAAAAATGAAACCTGACTGGCTTAAAGTAAAATACACCGTCAACGAAGACTTCAAGGCGCTCCGTGAAATTGTGAAGCAATACGACCTCCATACCGTCTGCGAAGAAGCCCGCTGCCCCAACCAGGGCGAATGCTGGCGGCGGCGTGCGGCAACTCTCATGATCCTTGGTAATATTTGCACCCGTAATTGCCGCTTCTGTGCTGTTGGTTCCGGTAATCTTTCAAAGCCCGATCCAAGTGAACCAAAAAAAATCGGCAAGGCAGTAAAACTGATGAGACTGAAATACGCCGTGATCACATCCGTAACACGTGACGATCTGCCCGATGGCGGCGCTACGCATTGGG
>JAGLWX010000365.1 GCA_023133185.1 Fidelibacterota bacterium | reverse complement strand
TGGGTATCGGGTTGATTGCGTACTCCATAACAAATGTCTGGGATGTCAGGTCACTCGCCGTGATTTGCGTTGGCTTGATCCTGTCAATCTTTTCACTGATTAAATTGGAGCTGAAGGATGTACTCCGGGATCGCCGTTTGATTTACGGCGGTAATATGGTATTGGTAATTGTGCTGGTCGTTGCGATTCTTGGTTTGCTGAATTTCTTTCTGGCGCGTCACACATGGCGGGTCGATACAACAGCCGGACGCACATTTAGTCTATCGCCTCAAACCACGAAATTGTTAAAGAATCTCGAAGATGATATTAATGTTATTGCGTTTGTTAAAGACTTAAATAAGGGTCAGGTAAAAGATTTATTAGAGGAGTATTCGCATTTTTCCAAACGATTTAAATGGGAATTGATTGATCCTGATCAAAAACCGGGGCTGGCGAAAAAATATAACGTCAAACAATATGGTAATCTCGTTGTAATATCGGGCAGTCGTGAAGAGCAGATTTCTTTTTCCTCTGAGGAAAATTTAACTAATGCGATTATTAAAGTAACCCGGGAAAAAACCAAAAAAGTTGCCTTTATTACCGGACATGGCGAATTGAGCATCAACAGCGCCGACCGGGAAGGTTTGGCAAACGCCAAAAGCGCTATCGAAGAACAAAATTATGAGGCGGTTGAACTGCTGCTTGCGGGCAAAGATTCCATACCGGAAGATATTTCAGTCGTCATTATTCCCGGTCCTAAAAATATCTTTTTCCAGGGTGAACTGAAAATTCTGACAGACTATTTGAATAAGGGCGGCAGCGCCTTGTTTCTATTGGATCCACCACCGGGAACGGGTATGGAGAAGTATATGCGCAACTGGTATGTCGAGATGGGGAATGATTTGGTCATCGACGCCAGTGGTTTCGGAAGATTGCTTGGCGCCGGCCCGGAAATTCCGCTTGTTTCATCCTACGGCGATCATCCGATTGTTGAAGAATTAACCGGGTTGATGACGTTTTTTCCCATGACCCGCTCGGTCACGCCGATAGAAACCGATGATCCTGAGGTAACGGTAGCGGAAATTGCTCAAACCGGTTCCAACAGCTATGCCATTGATCAAAAGAAAATCGCGGGACAGGAAGAGATATCCATCGGTCCCGAAGATCAGCGCGGACCAATCCCGATTGTCTGTGTCACGACGATTGAGATGGATAACCGTAAAAAAACCCGTATTGTCACGGTCGGCGATTCCGATTTCGCCAGCAACGCCTATTTTACAAACCAGGCAAACGGCGACTTCTTCATGAATATCATCAGCTGGTTGATGGCTGATGAAGATTTGATCTCGATACGTCCGAAAGACCCGGAAATGCGCCTTGTTAATATGAACCCGGCTCAAACAAGAACGGTGTTCTGGTTGACTGTCATTATTCTGCCGGTTATAGCGTTTGCACTGGGAATCCTGGTATATATCAGGAGGAAGTAACGCATGCAAGGGAAAACAATCCTAATTCTGCTGCTTGTATTTATTGTCCTTTTTGCATTTATCTATATCTTCGAAATTAAAGACGGGGAAAAGCGCATAGAACGGGAACGGGTAGAAAATCTGGTACTCAATATTTCGTTGGATAACGTTACGGCTTATACAATTAAAACCGATAATAGGGTATTATCTGTCCGAAAGAAAGATAACACATGGACTATTATCTCTCCGGTGGAAACGGCAGGCGACTCTTCCGTTATCGTCTCCAACCTGGAATCGATATTGGATACGAAAATTGAACGTAAGATCAGTGATGATGGAAACGATCCGGGACAATTCGGTCTGGAAAATCCCCGTGGTGAAATTGCAATTCAGCAATCCGGAAACCTGGAATCACGATTGTTGATTGGCAATGAAAATCCAACCGGTGATTTTATATTTGTTAAATATTCCGACAAACCCGGGATATATACGGTTCCTAAATCTCTCCGGACGTATGTGAATAAAAGTCTCTATGATCTTCGGGATAAACGAGTGATGCATATCAGACCGCTCGACGTGCGAAAAATCAGAATCACTTCGAGAGAAAAGGGTGAAGTGGTACTGGCACAGGATGGCGACGCCTGGAATATAATTGAACCGGTGAGAATCCCGGCAAAGTCGAATGATGTGATGTCCTTTTTGAACAGATTGAGCAATGGTCGTATTAAAGCGTTTATTGATGAATCTCCGCGAGACCTCAAGCAATATGGACTGACAGATCCGTTTATCAGGATTGAGCTGTATTCGGGAGCTGAATTAGCGAAATCCACGTTTATGATCGGTGATACGATTAAGGATGAGAATGCGGGTTATTATGCCCGTGAAGAATCGCGTTTGCCGGTGTTTACATTAGAGAATTGGACGGTCAATAATCTGAACAAAGGCGCCTTCGATTTTCAGGTAAGTAAAGACATTGATGAAAGTCGAAGAGATCAATAAAGCGATCCGGGATTTAGCACTGCCGCTGGCGGGATACAATTACAAAAACCTTCCGAAGGTTCGGTAAGATAAGCGTCTGTGTCATAATAAAAAAACCTTCGGAAGGTTGATGGACGAAGACAGGCAAGAGATCATGTTGGTAAATTCCATATAACATATTGAAAAGTAAAAATGTTATTGATTTTAATTTGAAATAGCGTTTAATTTGTGTGTATTGAAATAGCGAGGACATTACATGGAGTCAAACTACTCACTTTATAGTTAGGCATATAGGAAATGATTATTATTTGACACAAGAAGCTTGTAATTTAGAAAAGGAATAAAATGGGTAAGCAGGAGAAACTATTAGCAAAGATTCTACGAGGGACATCTGACATTAATATTCCTTTTTCAGATATTTGTCATTTGTTGAGAAAATTTGGCTTTGATAAACGAACTCGAGGAGACCATCATATTTTCACAATGGATGGCATTGAAGAAATACTGAATTTGCAACCCAAACGGGCAAAAGCAAAGCCATATCAAGTAAAGCAAGTTCGTAATGTCATACTCAGATACAAGTTGAAGTTGGAGGAAGAAGATGAGGAATAAATATGAGATAATCGTTTATTGGAGTGATGAAGACAATGCATTTATTGCAGAGGTACCGGAATTACCAGGATGTATGGCTGACGGAGCGACATATCAAGAAGCTATTTCAAATGCTGAAGTTATTATCCAGGAGTGGATAGAAACTGCAGAAGAATTAGGGCGAGCAATACCTCAACCAAAAGGTCGATTAATTTATGCCTAACAATTTCATTCACCTAACAGCGAATACCGTTGCATGATTCGCATATGTAAGAGACAGCATCCCGTCATGAATGAGCTCACGACGGAACCGGGAAAATAAAACGTACGAAAGTTGAAGAGATCGATAAAGCGATCCGGGATTTAGCCCTGCCGCCAGCGGAACACTATGCGGAATGATGCGCCGAATGTTTGCCCTTGTCTCTATGCTCCGGCGTTGAGACAGGCAAGATATCATGTTGGTAAATTCCATATAACATATTGAAAAGTAAAAATGTTATTGATTTTAATTTGAAATAGAGTTTAATTTGTAAGTGTTGAAATAGCGAGGATATTACATGAAATTAAACCACTCACTCTATAGTTAGGTAGACATATTTAAACGAATCAATGGGGATTATTATGTCAGAATCTTTTTTAAATCTAACTGATCTCTATTCGCACCTTGAAACTGAAGCAGTAAATATTTGTAGGATGCACAGAATCGCATCTCTTTTCAAGCCACTAAGAGATCATCTAATCGAAATTAGCGATGATGATTCCCGTAAAGCTCAATGGGAAATTGATTTCTTCAACTTCAGTATAGCCGATGATAAGCTCGGTCCTTTATTCTCTGGTGTTAATGATAAGGGTGAGCAGATTGAATATCCCTCATTGTTAAATTTTACAGAGGACACTTTCAATTACTTAACTGGCCGATTTGACTCTACTAAAAATGTGCTTCTTAAGTCAAGGTATGCGCACTTATTGTGGCATAGTCCCAGGAAACATCATAAATATGCCCGTGCAGCACTTGATGCATACATCGAGTTATTTTCGGAATTATCTGAGTTAGACCTACAGGGCCTTATGGGCTTAGTCTATTTATAATCGCAGGCAACATGCTTAAGCTTCAAAAAATACTAGATAATGATGGTGAGCCCACTAAAAATTTGATAATCGACAAGATTCTCTCATATGAAGATAATCATTTTTCTGCTGCTGTTGTCAGGAAAGAACTGATTAACTATATGCTAAAATATGACAAACTATTCTTACTTGATGATTTTAAACAAATTGTACTTATCTGCATAAGATTTGCGCAGCACTTATCTGACAAGGGTGATCATCATGGTTCAATAATCTTTTATAAGTATGGTAAAAAAATTGACGAGAAATATACTCTTGACTCTCACGATTGGAGGCTTGGACTTGCAGAACAGAATGAAATGTTAATGAAAAATGCTAGTGATAACCTTAAAGCATCCCACTTCTGTATCCAAGCTATTGAGTATTATGGTCAAATAGGGATTAAGGAGAAGATCGATGAGTTGAGGGCCAAATATGAAGAGATGTCAAAATCTTTTGAGCTAAGCGGCATACCCTATCCGAAACATATCATTGACTTATTCGAAAAGCATGAAGAAGAATCAAAGGCTTTCGCGAAAGAGATTGCCATGAGCTCTCCTTCAGAGATATTGAAATATATGACAATAAGTTCTGATCTTGTCCCATCCTATGAATCAATAGTTGAGGCCGCGAATAATTCAGAGACTAATTCCGTGATGCTCGATTTGATACCTATATCTCCGATTGATCAGAGCGGTAATACTCCTGAGCATTATGTTGATGATGAAGAAAAGAAACGCTACAAATTCCTCACTAAATACGATCATGCAATGAGATTTAATATCATTCTCATTCAAGCAGTGTTTCTTGAAGTGTGTAAATCAGGTAATTTTTCGTATGATTCTTTATTTGATCATTTAAAAAATCACTCGTGGTTGGGAAGGTCAATTGTACACAAATCTCCCAGCGGAGAAAAATGGGGACAGGTTTGGCTTTATCTATTGTCCCCTGGACTCAAAGAATACTTTACACAAATGGATTATTCTATTCAGAGTGGTGGCTATTATCCAAATCTCGTTTTGACCATTGATTCGTTAACACTCAAGATTGAAGGGATATTAAGAGATATTTGCACTATTTCAGGCATACCAACATTTTATCAAACGAAAGATAAAAAAGGTCGTGATATTACACGTGAAAAAGACATCCATTCTCTACTCTACGAAGAGAAGGTTGTAGAGCTTCTCCCAACATCTGATCTCCATTTCCTCCGTTACGTTCTTGTTGAAAAGATTGGATTCAATCTACGCCATAAGGTTGCACATTCACTTCTTCGTCGAAATGAATATGTTTTAGAGTATATCCATTTATTAATACTGTGCTTGCTGAGGTTGTCAAATTTTGTATTGGAAGAAAAAGATGCTACCTAATCAAATGCACCTAACGTCGAGAGCTGTTTTTTTGACTGATGATTTTGCGAGTTTGCGAAGTATTTTTAAAATATTGAAAGAATAACGAAGTCACTTTCGCTGTAGGTGATGCATTGACCTATGCAATAAAAAATCAGATTGACTATGGATAAAAAAACTGAAAAACTTCAAGAAATTAAAAATCATTATAAAAATAGAAGATGTATCCTTTCTGGTTCACATCCTTTTGAATCCAAACAGTCGTTAGAATCTATTCCATCAGATATAATAGAAGTTGATATGGTAAGTAGTAAAAATGAATGATTATAATATAAAAACTTCCATGCTTGTTATTTTCCTAAATAGTGCAAAAGAATAACTCGGATTAATCATACACACAAAATAAATTATGAAATGATTAAACATTATATAAAGGAGGATATGATGAATTACAGAATAATGATAATAGTATCGCTAATAATGGGCGTATTTATCTTCCTTGGTTGCGAAGAAATAAATGAAAAAGAGAATCCTGAAGACCTAATTGTAGGTTATTGGAATGTAGTTCAAAGTGTTACGGAGTATAAAGATTGTGATTGGGGGAACGGTACTGTTAATCAATATCATAGTAGTAATCCAATGGAGGAAGGGTATTGGAATTGGTTAATTAACAAAGATGGTACATGGTCATATGAATGGTTGTGGAGTAATGGTCACTTTTCTGAATCTACAGGAACATGGCATTTAACAGATAATATACTCTCTCTTGAATATGAATCAGGAGTAGATATTTGGACTATTGAATTTGAAGGTAAAAATACTCTTCACTTATCAAACGAAAGAGATTGTTCTATTAGCGGTACAACTTATTCTTACAGAAAATGGCGACGCGCAAGTTAAATAGTACTATTCCTTTCTGGGAATCATTAATTACGTTTGAAAAACCATACTTGTATGACAGGGATTTCTAACCCGCCCCTGCGGGGCTTAGTTCAACAATCGCTTCCACCTAACAGCAAACGTAGTTGCATGATTAGGAGGGGCTTGGAGTTTGGGAGAAGTTTTCGGTATATTAAAGCAAATTCTAATCCATGTTCGCTGCGGATGATGAATGTTAGGGACAAAGAATTTACTTGCGTCCAAGTGCGCTATAGCCTATAATTAAAACAGGAGGTGATAATATGCGAGCCACGAAAGAAAAGGTGATACAAATGATCCAACAGCTGCCGGACGAGGTAACCGTTGATGATATTTTTTTTGAACTCTACTTTAAACTCCAGGTTGACTCGGGTCTTAGGGAATTGGATGAGGGCAAAGGTATTTCACATCAAAAGGTCAAGGAGAGCATGTCGAAATGGGTTTCCCAATAATTCCGAAATTTACGCACGCATATTTGCAAAGAAAGTTCTCTCGATAGTTGAAGATATAGCGTTATTTCCCAAGGCAGGCCGAGTTGTTCCTGAGTATAGTGATCCAAACTTGCGTGAACGAATCTATGGCAATTATCGCATTGTCTATCGTTTAAAAGATGGTGTTGTTGAAATAGCTGCGATTTGCCATGGAGCGCAACTTCTTGCGAGAATATTGTAAAACATTTTGTCACTAACTAATCTTTTATAGAAAGTAAAGTCAAGCACATAATTCACCGTAACCCCGAGTTTTTGACTTTAAGGGCGCCATAAAAACGGTTGAAATAAAATAAGCGATAACTGAAAATATTTTATCCGGCGTCAGAGTAAATCACGTGTTGCATATCGAGACACAATTATGTATACTATAGTGACATAATTGAGGTGTAACTATGAAATTTTTAAGTGTAAAAGATTTAAGAGCAAAATCAGCGGAAATATGGAAGCAACTTCCTGTTGAAAAGGAAATGGTTATAACAAATAATGGGAGACCTGTTGCTATTTTATCATCAATAAAT
>JAGLWX010000364.1 GCA_023133185.1 Fidelibacterota bacterium | reverse complement strand
TGATAGAAATACGTTGAAATGGAAACAGTTTGTAGAGCCGGAAACCCCCGTTCCTACTCCCTGGGAGAAAGATCTGTTTGATAATATTCCCTATAAAAACTCTAAAGATAGAAAAAGTCTCCTGAGGAAACAGAAATATTGGGGAAAAGTTGGCGCTTTTGAGGGTTCGGGATATTCATCGGAAGGGCTTTATCGACCATTCCTCGATTGCCGGATGTTTTCAAAAAGTCTTGTCGAATTCTGCCCGGTTTGCCGTGATGCTATTGTCCGGGTAATAAAATTTCACTCGGAATAATTTCAATCTAATTTCTACAGACTTCCTCTCGTCTCAACGCTCCTGCGTCGAGACGCTTACTGTCAGAGACTTTAGTATCATAGGCAAAATGACTGTGTCACCGCAGGAGCGGAGACACAAGTACAAACAACTCACTCCCACCCTGAATCAACTTCCACCGTTCCGGAGCAAAAGCCCCGGAACGAGGGATATTTGTAACTCAGACACTCTTGTCTGAGGCTTATGTAATATAAGCAACTTATTTCCAGTCCCCGGTACCTTACTCATTCCCAAGCCCCAGCTTGGGAACGTTAACAAAAGATATAGTTTTCCGTTACAAAGCTGGGGCCTTGTAACGAGGAAAAACAAGACATAATGGTTATTTTCTACAGACTCACTTCATTCTGGCCTGACGCAATGCCTGCCGCCAACCATTCAGGTATTTTTCTCTGACTTCTGCTTTTATCTTAGGTTCAAAGCGGTGATCGATCTTCTTTAGCCTCAGCAGTTCATCGATATCCGTCCAGAATCCAGCTTTCAATCCCGCTAAATATGCTGTTCCCAATGATGTAGATTCGGTCACAGCCGGACGAAGAACCGGTCGGTTCAGAATATCCGCCTGGAACTGCATCAGGAAATCGTTCACAACTGCGCCGCCGTCAACCACCAGTTCATGAATCGCGATCCCGGCTTCCGATTCCATCAAATTCAACACATCATAACTCTGATATGCAATGGATTCCAAAGCCGCCCGGATGATATGATCACGATTGGCGCCGCGGGTCAGTCCGGTAATTATTCCCCGGGCGTCCATATCCCAATGCGGCGCGCCCAATCCTACAAAAGCAGGAACAATATAGACGCCATTATTATCTTGTACACGCACGGCAGCGGCTTCACTATCAGCGACAGCTTCGATCAGATTCAATTCATCCCGTAACCATTGGATTACCGCACCGGCAATAAAGATCGATCCCTCAAGAGCATAACAGGGATTTCCGTTTTTATCAATCGCCAACGTTGTTAATAGACCGGTTTGTGATAATTGAAAATTACCACCGATATTCATCATGGCAAAACAACCGGTTCCGTAGGTATTCTTCACGCTCCCTTTTTCAATACATCCCTGTCCGAACAGTGCCGCTTGCTGATCACCGGCAACGCCAGAAATTGGCACGTCCTTCAAACAATCAATGCTTTCAACCCTACCATAATCATCAATAGAGTTTTTTACTTCCGGTAAAACAGATAATGGCACTCCTATCAAATCCGCCAGCTCTTCATCCCATTTTTTATCAACGATATTGTATAACAGGGTCCGGGACGCATTAGTAAAATCCGTGGCGTGAACTTTTCCCCTGGTCAGATTCCAGATGAGCCATGTATCAAT
>JAGLWX010000363.1 GCA_023133185.1 Fidelibacterota bacterium | reverse complement strand
AGTACCGGTCGTTTCTTCAAAAATGGCTGGCGTACCGGAGGTTGTGAAAGATGGTGAAACCGGGTACATGGTTGAACCGGGGAAGAGCGATCAATTAGCGGAAGCGATTTCTAAAATATGGTCGGATCAGGCAGCTTATCAAAAAATGAGTGAAAATGGTCGTGTTTTGATGGAAGAAAAATTCGATAAGGAAATACAATTCGCCAGTTTTTTGGAGTACTTCCATAAGATCGCGGGAAAATAATATACCTACGCTTA
Source organism: Fidelibacterota bacterium (assembly GCA_023133185.1). GTDB lineage: Bacteria > Fidelibacterota > UBA2242 > UBA2242 > UBA2242 > UBA9312. The sequence goes on along the minus strand of JAGLWX010000363.1, from coordinate 1,878 downwards.
GTGAAGTTAAATTACGGTCGTTAGTAACCGAATAGAAAAAGATTAATGAGTGTTGATTTAGGAGTTGCCCCATGTTTCAACATGGGGGCGAATTTCACCAAAGCAAAGGGTAACTTATATGGAGTGAATTGACTGACTGTGTCAATTCATGCTTCAACACCCCGATACAGTCGTTCCTCCTTACGGGGCAGGCAACAGAGCACAGCCCTGTTGCCAGGGATATGTTCTCCTCAAACAGGAGTGTTTGAGTTACAAATATCCCTTTTTCCGGGGTTGTACTCCGGAATGGATAAAGGATTTGATTTAAGAACAAGGATCAACGAATGTTGATTTCAGAAGTATTCATAGATATAAAATCGGTGTTCCCGGTCTGACCGGCAAGGTAGGTTTGTTCGTTATCGTTACGAGGTTATTTCCTGTCTGATAGCCAGTTACAGAGTACGGTCCCGTAGCCAGATGGAAAATAATAACATTTGTGTTAATTCGTGTAATTAGTGAAATTCGTAGTTCAAAAGCATTTACCCCAATAATTCCATCACATTATTCCGATCCAGCAAATCCACATCTTCAGGATTCTCCAGGAAATCCCGGACATCATCGACGACACTGTCCCAATCCAGCATTTTTAGATAGTCAGCGATAAAAGTCCTCCAGTTTTGCGGCGTCAACGGTTGTTCTTTCCATCCGGTCTGTACAAGCGCATTATTCAGATGAGTAAAATTGGGCTCTATTTTATTCGTTAAAGTGAGATACCAGATCAAATCGTAAATATCTCTGCCTTTTGTCCATTTGCGGGTCAGCAGGGCGTGGATTTTTCCTGAAAACATGGAAGAAATATGATGGTGCCACAAATGTAAAAAGAAGTGTTTACGGATAATCGTGGAATCGGTATCAGCGCCCGCGGGAGGATTGCAGTCGATTTCAATTTTGATGGGTAGTTTTTGATTTGGCTGAGCAGCTAAGCCGGATTCCTGTAACAGATCTTCAAATTTTACCGTCATGGATTGTACGATGCGATCAATTTTTACTGTTGATGAAAATCTATATCCGGCTTTGATCAACCGGGTTTCGATTTTTTTGACAAGTTTCGGGAAATCGTAGTTTTGGGTGTTTTCAAGAGAAAAATCCAGATCGACAGAATATCGGGGAAATTGATATAAAAACCGCAGGGCTGTACCGCCGACAAAAGCGAGATTCAGAAAAGCGCCCGATCGCTGCATTGCATATAAAATCTCAGCTTGCAGATATTCTCTCAACAGGTTTTGTCGATGGAATCCTGTTGGGACATGTTTCGCAATCTCGATAGCATGTTGTTTCATGGAAAATCCAAACCTTATTTGATAAATTTATTAAAAGGCGCCAACTGCATTATTCGATATAGCTTAGGACGCTTGAACTTTCTGAGAAAACCGATCATTCTTTCTGCCGAAAGTTGATCCAGGTTTTGAAACCTCATCTCTGCAATTCTGTCAGAAGTTGTTTTACCTTTCAGAAAGTAGAAAAAATCAAGAATGGCTTTTTCGGGGTAGGCAATCGAAATTTGATGCGTTCCCTGATCCAGGAGATAATACCCCCAGAAATAATCTGTGCTGATATGACGATAACGAAATCTTCCGAATGGATTTGTGAAAAATTGTCCGCGATTCGTCGTGACATTTGTAACTGTAAAAACGCCTTCAGGAATGAGATTGTAAAAAAACAGAGCGTAAGTCAGTGAAATATATGACGGGTACACCAGCCGGTTTGCAATTAATTCGCTCGATGGCGTTTCTTTTCGATATGGCTCGCAAAATGTATAAACGCCCCTTCGGAGTTGAATGAGCTTTCCTTGCAGCACCCACTGGTATAATCTGTTCTGAATGTTGCGGCTTTTTGCCT
>JAGLWX010000362.1 GCA_023133185.1 Fidelibacterota bacterium | reverse complement strand
AGATTTCTAATATATCAGAAACCAGATAAAATCTACCAAATGAAATCTTATACTCCTTATATCCCTATACCCCTATATCCCTATACCCTTATTTGGACAGCGCTAAAATTTCGGGGGAACTTTAGAGATAATCATTGTTGACAAAAGCGCCCGGTTTATTTATATTGACGATAATTAATAAATATTTATGCTTATCGACAACAAAACATATAGTAACACCGTCTTATAGAATTGTAAATCAGCGATATGGCAGACAACACCGATCATAAAAAACCATCTTTCTTCAGGGACCTGCTGGACCGGCATTTCCCTCAGATTATCTTAATCTATCTGGGAGTCTGCTGGACAACCCTGGAGTTTGTCAGCTGGATTGTGGAACACTACATGATCTCGCCCCATCTGACGGATTTCAGTTTCATTACCTTGATCTCGATGGTTCCCACCGTAGGAATGCTGGCGTATTTTCACGGCAGACCTGGTCGCGATGAGTGGACACGTACAGAAAAGATCGGAATTCCAATCAATGTTATTTTTACCGGCATTCTACTCATCATGATTTTTAGCGGTAAAGAACTGGGGTCTGCCACTACAGAAGTCAGCCTAAAAAACGAAGCCGGTCAAACTATTCAAAGAGAAATCCCCAAAGCAGATTTCCAGAAAAGATTAGCAGTCTTCTTTTTTGATAATGAAACCGGCATCAAAGAACTGGAATGGCTGCAATATGCTTTTATGGCAGGCTGCAATTTAGATTTGAATCAGGATCCCTTTTTCTCAGTATATTCAGCTTATGACAACATGATTTATCAAAAGATCTTACAGGCAGGCTTTAGTGAATCTATGCGGATGCCGATGTCTCTGGAAAAGAAAATTGCTAAAGATATTCTACGGGAATATTTTCTGGGCGGCTCCTTTACCGTACAGAAGGACACATTCATTGTTAACACCTATTTATATGAAACGAAAAGGGGACGGCTATTATCTGAGCACACAATCAGGCATATTAATATTTTTTCCATTATCGATCAAATATGTGTTGATCTAAAAAAAGATTTGGGGCTTCCCGGCTGGCATATCGAAAGTGTGGAAGATTTGCCAATAAGCGAAATACTCACATCTTCAGTTGAAGCGTTCAGGGAATATATTGCCGGCGCCAATCTTATTTACCTCAGAAATGATTTCGAAAATGCCACTCCTCACTTCGAAAAAGCCGTTCAAACCGATCCCGGATTTGCCATCGCACACTGGGCGCTGTATAAATCCTATATTAATGAGAATAGACCGGAGCTTGCCCGGAAAGAACTGCAAACCACGATGCAATATCTTTATAAGTTGCCTGAAAATCTGCAGTTCGGCGTCAAAGAGGAATATTACCTGATTTCCGAAGACCCCGATAAGCTTTTCGCCATATTGAATATGTGGGTTCAATTGTATCCCAGAGATATCCGCGGACATTTCCGGCTCGCACACGAACTTTTAAAGAAAAACTTGCCCGACAAAGCCATCGAGGAATACAAGACGATCCTTGAAATTGATCCCCAAAGAAAATATTATCTTCGTTATATTGGAAATATCTATCTCACAAAAGGAGATTTTAAAGAAGCTCTGAAATATCTAAAGCTTCATAAAAACGAGTACCCTAAAAAATCCAGCTCTTATTTCTCACTTGGAGAATTGTTCTTCATCAAGGGAGATTATGAACAGGCAAAAAAATATTATACCGACGCCCAAATAATTGATCCGTTTGATATAAACGTTCTTGTTCGGTTCGGTTTTATTGAGGCGATTCTTGGCAACTGCGATAAAGCCTTAGAACAGTTTGATTTGGCTTTGGCAAGTTCGAAAACTCCCCAGGAAAAATATTACGTTTATGATGCTTTGCAGTATTTTTATTATGAAAGAGGACAAATAGAGCGGGCTTTCGACAATAGAAACAAGAAATTTACGGAATTGGCAAAATATTTAAACCCCGTTGATTTGATGATTAATAAGGTTTCCGATATGTCCTTTAACATGTATGTTGCCGGTAATAATTCTTCCGAAGGTTTTAAGCAACTTGCCGATTTTCAGGAAAAGCTGTCGCAACCCTGGGCGAAATACCTCGCTTTCGGCTATCTTGATATGTGCCTGGAAATGAAGGATGTTGAGCAGACTGAAAAGTATATTGATGAAGTTTTAGGGGTAATCAGGATATTTTCCGATGAGAATAAGATGAATATCGTCTGTCATGCGCAGGGCAAGATCAGTGAATTGCGGGAAGACTATATAAATGCAGTTATGAAATATCAGCAACAGTTGCAATATGAACCGATAAATGTTACTATTCTGACTGATATTGCCAGATGTTACAGGTTGTTGGGCGAATCGTCAAAGTCACGCAAATTTTTAGAAACAACGCTCAAAATATTTCCTAATTACGCTCCGGCTAATTGCGAAATGGCGCGTGTGTATATTGATACAGGCGAAAAAGACAAAGCGCTGGAACATTTGGAGATCACCCGAAAAGTATGGGAAGAGGCTGACGCGAATTATCAGCCCGCCAAAGAGATGCGTGAACTTCTGAGGGCCATCAAAAAAGATATCTCCTGATATTGGAAATTGTTTAATTAGAGTCTGTCCATAAACTATGAAAACTTGAGTTAAGTTTGCTTTAGCTCATCTTCAACAGTTATAATTTT
>JAGLWX010000361.1 GCA_023133185.1 Fidelibacterota bacterium | reverse complement strand
AGTATTCATAAGGACATTTATACGGTTCATTCCTATGAAATAGATCTCACACACCTGATTTGTGGATTTTTCAAATAATGGCATTCGTCTCATTGTTTATTGCAATATTTACAGCAAGTTTTCACGCATTTATGGCGGCTCTTTCGAATCCGATGACATCAATTACGCTATAAATAATTCAGGAAATGCTATTGAATTATGATTTTGAATCTCTTAACTTCGGCAGAGCAGATTGTAACAAATTGAAATAAGGAGCAAAGATGGATCTGAAAGCAACGATTAAAACCTATTTTAAAGAGAATTCTGATGAAATTCGGAACAGAATGATTGTATTGATTACTGAGATGGTAAAGGAAAAAACCGTCAATGTGGTCTCTGAAAAATTACCCGAACATCCCTATTTGAAAATTCGTGGTGAAGAGTACCGTGTGGCTGAGATCGTCAAACGGGAACTGGACAAAAACGGCATTGAATATGACGAGTTCGCCCGTATGGAAGGTCGTCCAAATGTTATTGGTAAACTCGGTAAGAATATCAACGGCAAACGCCTGTTGATGCCCGGTCACATGGATATCGTTCCGGCGGGAGAAGGCTGGGATACTGATCCCTATGAAGTCGTCGAGAAAGACGGCATGCTTATCGGTCGTGGAACCCTGGATAATAAAGGACCTTTGGCGTCCATAATGGTTGCGGCGGAAATTCTGAAAAAGCTGAAAATAGATGAAGAGTTGAACGGACAACTGATGATCGCCGCCTTGGCGGATGAAGAAGCTGAAGATCCTGATGGTATCGATTACGGTATCGGCTACCTGATGGATGAAAAACTGATCGATCCGACATATTCCATCATTCCCGATATCGGCGAGAATATGAAATCGATCGATATTGCTGAAAAGGGCAGAACGGTCTTTAAAATTATCGCTACTGGCAGACAGGCTCACGGTTCCACACCGGAACGGGGTATTAATGCCGTGTATATGATGGCGAAACTGGTTAATGAAATTGAGAAGATGAAATTCGATTACGAAGTTCATCCGGTACTCGGACATCCGAGCCTGAACCTGGGTGAAATTCACGGCGGCGCAGCGCCGAATATCGTTCCCGGCACCTGTATGATCTATATCGATATTCGTTCCGTCCCGGGAATGACCAAAGAGGGCGTTATCAAACAACTGAAAGCTTGTGGTGATAAAGTTGAGAATGGTAAATTTGAATTTCAGGTCATGTCCTGGAAAGAACCCCACGCCATCGAACCCAAGAATGAAGTTGTGGACGTAATCCAGAAATACACCAAAGAGATATTAGGTTTCGTACCGGAGCCAATGGGACAAGGCGGCGGAACCTATGCCAAGACACTTACTTTGAAGGGCGTATTGGCTGTTGGTTGGGGTCCTGGTGACGACGAGGCTTTTCACGTTGCCAATGAATATGTGGAGATCCAGCAGTTGGTCGATTTTGCGTTGCTGACTTGTCTCTGCGCGATTGATCTGCTTCAATAAACCATAGTAACAATAACGTTTATCTAACCTTGCGAAGGTTCCCAGCCTTCGCAAGGTTTTTTAAATGAATATGGAATGCAGCGACAGCTTTATTGACAAAGCTGCCATCCTGAATTAACGAAGAGAGTAAAGTTCATTTCTTTGCCGGCTGCCTGTCGGATTCTTCAGAATGATATTTTTTATGTATGGTAATAATCTGATGAACTCGTAATAATTTCTGGCTGGATCAAAAATATTGTTCAGGAGAATCTATCTCTTTTAATCTAACGCTATATTTGACTTTATCAAATAAAATTAGTAAATAGCATTGTGCAGAGAATAAAAAGTATATACACTACAGGAATAAAGATATTTTCTTTTGTGAAGGCTTGTCGTTTTTAGAAATGTAAAAAATGTCTGTAATCAATGTCTCTATGGCAACAGCAATCCTAAACGTTGAAAAAAAGATCGATTAAGAATGCGTTTTAAGTAAATAAGCGTTTTGAAATTTGAATTAAGTGGAGGGAAAATGAAACACGGAATTATTTTTCTAATCATTATCTCTATTACGGCTATTGGCTTCGGCCAGGATATTGTTGAAACTAAATGGGAAAAAGTATCATGCACGCTTTAGGTCTTTGTACAGGAGCATCAACTATAACTCTGGTGGATGCTGAAAAGAATGGAAGGGCAATAGAAATAAATGCTATTCATTCTTATGCCCATGAAGGAAATCCCAAACAGGTTGTTAAGGATCTGTTGAGAAAATTTGACCTGAAAAAAGTTAATTCAATTGTTGTTACAGGTCGGGGGTTCAAAGAGTTTTTGAACCTGACTAATATCTCAGAACCGCTGGCTGTCGAATGCGCCCTGAAACATATAAATAATGATGGTAAGCATTACAACGCAATCATAAGCGCTGGTGGTGAGACATTCATTGTTTACAAACTTGATGATTCCGGGAAAATCGGAAAAGTCTTTACAGGAAATAAATGCGCTTCCGGAACCGGAGAGTTTTTCTTACAGCAGATAAGGCGAATGGATGTAAGTTTGGAGGAAGCAATCAAGTACGCTCAAAATGAAGAACCGCATCACGTGTCCGGAAGATGTTCCGTTTTTTGTAAGAGTGATTGTACACATGCAACCAACAAAGGTGTCCCTAAGGGAAAAGTGGTAGCTGGTTTATGCCGGATGATGGCTAATAAAGTACTCGAATTGCTTAAGAACATTCCAAAAGAGAACATTCTGATAGTTGGCGGTGCTACAAAAAACAAGGTTATGATCGATTATCTTAGTCAAGAAATAACTAACCTGGCTATACCCAAAGAAGCAGCATATTTTGAGGCTCTTGGAGCTGCTCTCTGGGCAATGGAGAACAAGACAAAACCTATTGATGATCTAAGCAAACTATTTACCAAACACACTACACAATTCGATTATCATCAACCATTACGTGATTTTGAGAATAAGGTAACCTTTACGCAGATGAAACGTGGAACGGTTAGAGATGGTGATAAATGTATCCTTGGTTTAGACGTTGGTTCAACTACGACAAAACTTGTATTGTTACGTGAGTCGGATCTGAAAATTCTTGCCAGTGAGTACCTCAGGACAAATGGTGATCCTGTTAGAGCATCACGAGAGTGCTATAAAACTGTTTTAGACCAATTAAATGGTACAAAAGTGATAATTCGCGGGTTGGGTGTTACCGGCTCCGGCAGGAAAATAGCAGGGCTACATGCACTTACTGATGGTGTGATTAATGAGATCATAGCACATGCGACAGCAGCTCTTTATTTCGATTCCGAAGTAGATACTATTTTTGAGATAGGTGGTCAGGATGCAAAATATACATATATTACCAACGGGGTAGCCAGTGATTATGCTATGAATGAAGCCTGTTCGGCAGGTACGGGATCATTCCTTGAAGAGTCTGCGAAAGAGACCCTGGGTATCGAGATGGAAGATATAGCTGATTGGGCTATGAAAGGCAATCGTCCTCCAAATTTTAACGATCAGTGTGCAGCATTCATATCATCGGATATCAAGAATACATTCCACGAGGGTATCCCAAAGGAAGATGTTGTAGCGGGCTTAGTATATTCCATTTGTATGAACTATGTAAATAGGGTTAAGGGAGCACGCCCTGTGGGAAAGAAAGTATTTATGCAGGGTGGTGTGTGTTACAACCGTGCAGTACCAATTGCCATGGCAGCTTTGTCTGGCAAGGAGATTGTTGTACCGCCTGAGCCGGGACTAATGGGTTCTTATGGTGTAGCGCTTGAGGTTAAACATCGAGTTGACCGGGAATTGATTAAAGAACAGCTGTTTAATCTTGAAACATTGGCAAACCGTGAGGTGAGGTATAAAAAACCTTTTATATGTCCTGGTGGCAAGGAAAAATGTGATCTTAAATGTGAAATTAACCGTATAGATATTGAGGGTAAGACGTACCCATTTGGGGGTGCATGTAATAGATATTATAGTGTCCGGCATAAAATTAAAATGGATATAGGAAGGCACGATCTTATTACCCTGCGGCAAAAACTTGTATTTAATGAGTTTGCTCCTGATTTGTCAGATCTTCCCGAAGACGCTCCCACGGTGGGTATTTTGCGTTCTTTTCTAACGAATACATACTATCCTCTATTTGCTCATTTCTTTAAGGAATTGGGTTTTAGACCTGTACTGTCAAAAGAAATAGATCCGGAGGGAATAAACCAATGCGCAGCACCTTTCTGTTTCCCATGTGAGATATCTCATGGTTATTTCAAAAACCTTTTAGACCTTAAACCGGATTATATTTTTCTCCCACATATACACGGTGTTGAGGTCGAGAATGGATATTATCTGTCAAAGATGTGTCCACTTTTACAGGGTGAACCATACTTTTTAAAGAGTACTTTTGAGGAAAGATTAATTAACGGTCCAATACTTCTTTTACCATTCATTGATCTCGTCTCCAGTATAGAGAAGCAGAAGAAATATTTTATGTCTATGGTATATGATTTAGGTGTGAGCAAAAAGAATGTAGCAACGGCATTTGAAAAAGCGGTAATGGTCCAGAATAAGATGCAAGAATATATGATAGAGATAGGAACAAATGCTATTCGTGAAATAGAGAGTGATCCTGATAGGATAGGTGTTATCCTGTTTGGAAGGTCGTACAATGCCTTTGTACCTGAGGCAAATAAGGGCATTCCTAACAAGTTTGCCTCTCGAGGTATAACGATTATACCGGTGGACTTTTTTAACATTAAGTCTTATCCTGTTAAAGAACACATGTTTTGGTCTATGGGGCAAATTATACTTAAAGCTGCTGAGGGAATTAAGAATCATCCGCAGCTGTACGGAACGTTTATTACTAATTTCGCATGCGGTCCGGACTCATTCATCATAGGATACTTCAGAGACATTATGGGCAGAAAGCCATCCCTGACACTTGAATTGGATAATCACACAGCCGATGCTGGTCTTGAGACGCGAGTCGAGGCATTCCTGGATATAGTTACTCGTTATAGGCAATTGAAAAAAAGCAAAAAGGTCACGAAGGTCACAAAGGACTCCGCTGGAGACTCTTACGGAGAAACAGAAAAAAAGTTTAAGGAATTCAGACAAGCAACGACCATGTTCAAGAATAACAAATTCCTGATAACCACATCGGAAGGTGAAGAGATTTCATTGTTCGATCCTCGAGTTAGGGTTGTATTTGCATCTATGGGTCAGTTTGCGACAGCGGCAATGGCCGCAGTTATGAAAAAACTGGGCATCAAAGCAGTGGTATTACCTGCTGCAGATGAAGAGGACCTGAAACTCGGTCGAGGCAACACTTTATGCAAGGAGTGTCTCCCACTGCAATTAACTGTAGGTGCTCTTTTAAAATATATACATGATAAACGGTCTGAAAATGAAGTTACGGTTTACTTTATGCCCACTAGTGGTGGTCCATGTAGATTCGGGCAATATCAGGTCTTCATGCGTGATTTTGTAAAAAAACATAAGATCAAGAATGTAGCATTTATGTCACTATCTGTTGATAGTTCTTATGAAGACTTTGGAATGGAATTTAAACTATTGGGCTGGCATGCAGGAGTGATAGCTGATATTTTTGAAGATGTTTATAATGCCATGCTTGTTGTTGCAGAAGATCGTGACAGGGCATTATCGGATTTACAGGCTATCTGGTCTAATGTCCTCAATGGTTTTGAACATGGTAGAAGCGGTATAAAAGAGGCTCTAGATCAAGCCGCTAAAGATCTAAAGCGAATACCACGAAAAAAATCTCTTAAGGATGTACCGCAAGCTCTTATTGTAGGTGAGATTTATGTACGCAATGAGGGACTGTCCCGTCGTTGGCTGCCTGAACGCCTTGCTGAGAGCGGTATTGTTTCACATGTGGCTCCTATTCATGAATGGCTATATTATACTGAGTGGCTGGCTAAACATAAATTGATGAATAAGCCTGTAAAGCTTAAAAATCGTCTAATAAACAAAGTTAAAAATAGGGTTATGGTTCACATCGAGAAGAATATTAAGGAGGCAATAGCAGAATCGGGATGGTACATACCACGAATTGTGGATGTAGATCACGTGATCAAGGTAGGAGAGAACTTCATATCACGGAAACTGATCGGCGAAGCAATTCTCACTGTTGGTGGTCCACTGGCAGAAGTCGGTGAAGAATTCTGCGGGGCAATCGCTATTGGACCGTTTGGATGTATGCCGAATCGATTGAGCGAATCAATCCTGAATCTTAAAATGGACAGGGAACATATAATGCGTCTTAGAAAAGATGCAATGACTGATAATGTCACACGAGAAATACCAAATATGCCATTTTTAGCAATTGAAAGTGATGGCAGTCCTTTTCCTCAGCTTATCGAAGCGCGATTAGAGACATTTATTGTTCAGGCATTGAGACTACATGATGTTATGATGAAATATCGGAATGAGAATGAAAATTGATGTTTTATTGCAAATAATTAGACGTTTATTAAGATTTGATTGTACCGTATTATTGAATATTTACTGATTGAGGTGGAAAAATGTGGGAAGACTTCTTTGTTATTGGGTGTTGGGTTATTTTTACACTACTTTGGCTAATATTTCTTTTAGTTTTTAGTGTAAAA
>JAGLWX010000360.1 GCA_023133185.1 Fidelibacterota bacterium | reverse complement strand
TTTTTGTAAAAGAATAGCGCAATTTTTTTTGACCGCCGCTGTAAGTCCACAATGAATACCGGTCATCGTCTTCATTATTAACGAGTGAAACGTGATTAGGCATATTGGAAGCGCTCATCTCCAGCGGATGAGATAACAGATAACCGGGATCAAGAAGGTACTCTTTATCATTATGTTTCAAAGTCAGGGCACAATGTGTATTTTTCCCCGATCGCATATCCGCCATCAGGATGTGCGAATCGTAGCCTGCGTAATCAAGAATTGTTTTCAGTAAAAAGGCCAGTGAAAAACAGGTTCCTCCTAATTTGAAGCGTTCGTGATCACTGACAACCTCATCCGGAAGGCGGAAGTGTTTTGATTTCCAGTTATGATTCAGTTTGATGATTTTACTGAGGTTTTCATACGGTAATTTTGAAAAATGAGCCAGGATTTTTGTAACATGCCCGATAGAAGGACGTTGCGAGTCGATTCTGAACATTTCCAGAAAATTTTTCGCTGCATCCGTGTGTCTTTGTGTATCGAGCAGGACTTCCACGGTAGTGAAGTTATATACATTTACAGGAAAAACCAAAGCCCAAAAATTCAAAGGAAGAATCTTGACATGAGATTAACTTTTCCGTAATATTTCCCTGCATCAGACAGGCGAGATTGATTTTTTCCACTAAAAAAGGCAGAACAAATAATGGTAAAGACGATAGTTATTTCGGGAGCGACTTCAGGTTTCGGCAGAAGTTGTGCTGAACGCTTTGCTGAAGAAGGCTGGAAGTTGATCCTGATTGGTCGTAGAACAAAACGACTGGAAGAGATGTGGAAAGAGTTATCTGTAAAAACCGATATTCTTACCATAACGCTGGATGTTCAGGATCGCGGCAAGGTGTTTGAAACGTTTGAATCCCTTCCGGTTGATTTTTCAAAAATCGATGTGCTCGTAAATAATGCCGGACTTGCGATGGGATTTACGCCGGCATTCAAAGCGGATATTAACGACTGGGACACGATGATTGATACGAATATTAAAGGATTGGTTTATTGTACTCGTGCGCTTTTACCCGGGATGGTTGAGCGAAATGCCGGGCAGATCATCAATATCGGATCAATTTCCGGAAACTGGCCCTATCCTGGCGGCAATGTTTACGGAGCAACAAAAGCGTTTGTACAGCAATTTTCCAGGAATCTGCGGGCGGATTTGCATGGCACAAAAATTCGCGTAACAAATTTGGAACCCGGCATAGCTGAAACTGAATTTTCTATTGTCAGATTTAAAGGGGATGAAAAACGCGCAGACAAGGTTTATAAAGATATACAGGCATTGAAAGCCGGAGATATTTCTGATATAGTCTGGTGGATAGCCAATACACCCGAACATATCAATGTCAACCAGATCGAAGTGATGCCAACGTGTCAAACCTGGGGTCCTTTAAAAATTCATCGTGAATAACCGCATAAAATAAAGACAGGCAGTGAAAAACGGAACAATCAATCGAAAAAAAGAACATCTAAAAATCGCTCAAAATCACTCTGTTCATTTTGAGGAAATAACATCCGGTTTTGAACATTATCACTTTGTTCATAATGCATTGCCGGAAATGAATATTGAAGATGTTGATTTTCATACGACTTTTCTGGGATATGATCTCAAACTGCCATTGATCATCTGTTCGATGAGCGGTGGGGAGCAGGAAGGTGAAATGCTGAATCGCGATCTTGCGATTGCCGCCAATAAATCCGGGATTGCGCTTGCGCTGGGCAGTATCCGTCCGGCTCTGGAAAACCGTGATGCTCTTGGAAGTTT
>JAGLWX010000036.1 GCA_023133185.1 Fidelibacterota bacterium | reverse complement strand
GGAATCACTTTTTGAGGATTTTTGATTTCACCAGCCATATACAGAACGTTGGTGAAACCGGCATAAGACCAGATTGTGCCCGCCACCCCGGCAACCAGTAACGTGAGAAATCCCGTGTTAGCCTTCTCAACAATTTCCGGCTTGATAAACAGGTTATCGGTCTGAAAGTAAGCAAATCCCAGAATACATAACAAAATAAGCGGGGAGAGTTTCGCTATAGTCAGGACTATTTGCAGACCACCGCCTTTTCGGACGCTCCGGTAATGGATATAGGTCAGCAAAATTATTATCAACGACGCAAATAATTTGGTGTAGATTGACGCTTCCAGCGGTCCCCAGAAAACCGACAGAGCAGAAACTGCGCTTATTGCGATTATCGTGATCGAAGGCGTATCGCTGGTCCAAAAAACCGTCCAGACATATAAAAATCCCAGCGCGGGACTACCGGCTTTTTTCAGATAAAGATAGCCAAATCCCTCCTCGGGATAGGCGGTCGCCATTTCTGACAAAATAAACAACTGCGGCAACCAGATCAGTCCGCCGATAAGCCAAGCCAATACAGCCAGCCATGGACTTCCCGCTTCGCGGGCGACTATCGGTAGGTTAATAAATACACCGGAACCGATAACCGATCCCAGAATTAACGCAATCACATGCCAGATATTTAATTCACGTTTTAATAATGTCATAAAAAAGCCGCCAATTTGCAATTAATTTAATCACGAATAGTATCCCAACCGACTTTGGATAGGTGAAGATAAATCACCGTTGCGGATACAACTGCCACAACAATATAAACGATACCGGGTAGATAATCGCCTAATATTAACTTCCCTATCCCAAACAGACTGGCATAGACAAGAATAACACCGCAAATCCAGTCAATAAATACTTTTCCGAAACCGCTGTCGTTTTGTACATCTTTCAATTCCTTCGAAATCGGCGTCCATCCTCTTCCCCCGGGATGAACCTTTTTGTAAAATTTTACCAAAACGGCTTTATCGGTTGGAGGAGTTATAAATGTGACAATCAGCCAGATGACCGTAGTACCAAATACGATAGGATAAAGCGTTATCGGAGATTGCAGACCAAATCCATAGCGGGCAACCGGGTAGATTATCAATGGGGCAATCATCGCCGAAATTTCCGACCAGGCATTAATTCTCCACCAGAACCAGCGTAAAATCAACACAGCACCCACACCGGCGCTGGCATTAATTATAAATTCCCAGGCGCCGGACACGGTTGTGAGTAAGTACCTGGTAATTATTAGTGACAAAATTACCATTAGATACATGGTTATCCGGGAAACGAACACGTAATGTCGCTCGCCGGCATTCGATTTAATGAAACGCCGGTAAAAATCATTGATGATATACGATGTTCCCCAGTTTAATTGTGAAGCAATTGTGGACATATATGCTGCTAAAAATGTAGCGATCAGCAACCCTAACAGCCCCGCCGGTAAATAGCGCATCATCATTTTGGGGTACATCACGCCCGGATCTACAGTATTCTCGTATTTATCATAAAATTCCGCAAATTCCGCTGACTGGAAATCCGGGTTAGACTCCCGGGTAGTTTCCCCGTTATAAACCGATACAACCTGTTCGTAAAGCGCCGGGTTTTCCTTTTGCAGGACTTCGGAATTCTCTGCCCTCGGCAATACGATCAACGCCGCCAGTGCCACCAGAATCCAGGGCCAGGGGCGCAATGTATAATGAGCAATCGTGAACCAGAGGGTAGCAAACAGACTGTGTTTTTCGTCTTTTGCGGACATCATCCGCTGCGCAATATAGCCGCCGCCGCCCGGATCAGCCCCCGGGTACCAGCTGGACCACCATTGCAAGCCGATATGAGCGAAGAAGGCTCCCACGGACAACGCCAGCACTCCGCCCGTGACTCCCTGCACCGATACACGTCCGATCCTGGGAAAGAACTCAAGTACTTGTGGCGCCAGTTTAGTTTTTAAAGCAATAGTTCCGCCTACCTGAGGCAAGCGAACTACGATTATGGCTAAAATAATACAGCCGGTCATGGCAAATAGAAATTGGAAACTATCGGTTCGCGCAGTTCCCAGAAGCCCGGACGCCGATGCATAAATGGCAATGATAACAGCCGCAGCAACGACCAGTAAAAACGGGTCTATCATTGGCAGCGTAACATGAAATATTTTTTCCATGGCTTTATGAACCCAGCCCATGACGATAGCATTCATAAATATTCCTAAATACAGCGCCCGAAAACCCCTTAACACCGCGGCAGCTTTTCCTGAGTAACGAAATTCGGTAAGCTCCACATCCGTCATAATCCCGGAGCGGCGCCATAATTTGGCAAAGAAAAAAACAGTAAGCATACCACCTATTGCCAGATTCCACCACAACCAGTTTCCGGCAACACCATTCCGGGCAACTAATTCCGTTACAGCCAGTGGCGTATCGGCTGCAAACGTTGTTGCCACCATTGCTGTACCCGCCAGCCACCACGGTAAATTGCGCCCCGACAGAAAAAATTGGTTTGTATCTTTTCCAGCCCGTTTTGAAAAATAGATTGCGATACCGATCACAAATGCGAAATAGACAGCGATAACAAGCCAATCAAAAAGATTAATAGTATTTACAGTATCCAAATTCACCCTACACTATTTAAAAATTCTCTCTAATTTAAAAGGAATTCTGATAATGATAAGAATTTTCGATAATTATTCATATTTCGTATCTACTCAGCCATATAAAATTAGTAAGGTTTATTCGGGTTCTGGAGTTCGGCTGCGGAACGGCGCTTAATCACGGTTGCAGAAAAACATTAACAATCGCCTGTCCCTTCGGGGAATTTATTCGGTGGATAGAACGGCTTCTACCTGTCTTCCCGACTTTAAAGAGTAACACACCCCGTCCTTCGGACACCCCTCCCCGAAGATCGGGATTTCTCTTCGTTCAACTTTTTAGAGGGGAATCTCTAGTTCATGCGGGGATCCCTGTAATCTGCCCTTAACTCAACCCCTCATTTCGGCTTTTCGAAAAGCATTGATTTTAGCGCTCTCCCCTTCTCTTGCAAAGAGAAGGGGACGGGGGTTGAGTTATATTCTCACATCTTGGTCCATTTCGACGATAGGATTAGCACCATGCTTTAGTAGCATAGTAAAAGAGAGAATTCCTATATTATACCACTTACTCCCTATTCCCCTATACCCTCCTTGTAAATCCCTTAATAAAGGGGGATGTAACTTGGTGTGTATTTTAACTTACAATCGGTGTACTTCACCGAATAAATTCCCCAGAAGGACAGGCGATTTGTGTTTCCGGGGGCTTCAAATCCACTCAATAAATTCCCCAACGGGATAGAGAGTGGTTAATGTTTATATTTTCGAAATACCAGTTAAAAGAGATTTGTTCTCAGTTTCAGAATCGTGCCGGTGGGAACATCTTCCAGGTTGGATCCCAGAACATCGGCGTTGTCCCGCAAAATGACGATCCAGGCATAATGGTTATTGTGTTCTTGTCCGGCAATTGACCAAAGAGATTCATTTTCTTTAACTGTATATTCATAAAAATCATATTCGAGATCTACAGCATTTTCTTTTAGTTTTTTCAGTAGAAACTCATGAAACGGATAAATAAGGTTAGGATTTGCGCCAATCTTTTTACGATTCCATTTATAAATGAGACGCCACATCCCGATATTTCCATACTCATTTTTAGCAATCAGAGAAAGATAATCACCCGGCTTTACCATATAGAATACATCGACGCTGTCGCCATCACTGACTAATTCCAAAACTTCTTCTAATTTACCTTCCTTTTCCGCCAAAACTTCCGTCTCTGCGATGCTTACTTCTGTTTGAACAGGAGCGACAGTTTCCTCAATAACCGGTTCGGGTTCTGGCTCTGGCTCCGGCTCTGGTTCCGGTTCCGGTACTAAAACAGATTCCACGACCGGTTCCGGGGCTATTTCTTCCTGCGGTTGAACCTGGGTAGATTGTTCGGAAACAGGTTCATCTTCGACGACTTCCTTCGAACATCCGAATATAAAAAACGCTATTATCAAAAAACCTGAGATCAATCGATACATTTTTATTACTCCTTTACATTTCACTTTTAGAAATCAGTATATATTGCAAAAAAAATAGTGACTTTTCAAGGATTCCTTTACAAATATCTGAGAAAATCGGATTCCTGAAGTTACACCCTTGAATATTCCATTTGTTCCAGATCACATTTTATCTGTCAAAATGGGGGTTCTGTAGATTTATTATAAAAAAGTGTTGATTTTTTGGCATTATTCTTTCATATTGTTATACATAAATAACATGATAAAGCCAACCGACATAGAAAACCTTAAACTAAACCAGTGAGGTAAATATCAATGTCAAATAACAATTCTGAAAATATTAAATTGTCTTTCTGGGGTGTGCGAGGTTCCATCCCGTCATCATTAGACCCACTTGAGTACAATTATAAATTGTTACAAATTCTGAAAGACTCCCAGAAGCATGCATTAAAAGATGAACAGAGTTTAAAGAAATATATTGATGAACTACCGCTCGAAATGAAACGTTTTGTCGGTAACGACACATCCTGTGTATATGTTTTTGTTAATAATACTCATATTATTTTCGATGCGGGGTCAGGTATCCGACGCCTGGGTGAGTATTTTATGAAACGGGAATTTGGCGAGGGATATGGGACCGCACATATTTTTTTAAGTCATACTCACTGGGATCATATTATGGGTTTTCCATATTTTTTACCCGCCTATACATCCGGAAATGACATTACCATCTACGGCGTACATAACGGACTGGAACAACGTATCAGCAATCAACAAGAGGATGAATATTACCCCGTCTCATTATCAGCAATGGGCGCAAATATCGATTTTTTCCAATTACGTAAAGAGGAAACTATCGATTTGGATGGCGTACAAATAACAAATAAAATGTTAAATCACCCGGGCGGTTCATTCGGATACCGGATAGATTATTACGACAAGTCTGTTGTATATGCCACAGATTCAGAATATAAGAACATTTCTGAAGATAAGATGAACAGGTTTATCGAATTTTTCTCGGGCGCCGATGTTTTGATATTCGATGCACAATTCACTATAGATGAAAGTATTGAGAAAGAAAACTGGGGGCACAGCACTTCACTTCAGGGGGTTGATTTTGCAGCGCAGGCAAATATTAAGCACATTTTATTTTATCATCATGACCCCTCATACTCAGATCAGAAATTAATGACGATACTTAAGGATGCAATTGCCTATAAAAACGAGCACTACAAAAATAAAGATATTAAAATATCCATCGCTCGTGAGGGGTTAGAGCTCACTCTTTAACAATCACACTTACAATTATTAAAATTCCGGCTTTAAAATCTTAATCTCCTCTCTCTTTTCCTTGTTTTTCGACGAGATTTTGTCTAAGTTCGATTACTGATTTTTGTGAACAGAAAAATGAAAACGATGTTTTATTTATGATAGTATCATACACACAATCGCTAATTCTCTGGACATATCATTTCGGTTTTAAATAACCCTCTAAAATATATAATGATTTTCAACACAAGTTTTTCACAACATCAAACTATATTAAAAAGAGGTAAATTTTGAATAGAAAAAATGTCATTATTATCGGCGCTGCCGGAAGAGATTTTCACAATTTCAACACTTTCTTCAGAGACAATGAATACTATAATGTCGCAGCGTTTACCGCTGCTCAGATTCCTGATATTGAAGGACGCAAGTACCCGGCGGAGCTGGCTGGAAAACTATATCCGAACGGTATTCCGATTCACGCCGAAGAAGAATTGCCGGAATTGATCAGGAAATTAAATATCGATGATTGTGTTTTTTCCTATAGCGATGTTAGGTATCAAAAGGTTATGAATATGAGCGCCCTGGTAAATGCAGCCGGCGCAAATTTCACGCTTTTAGGTCCGAAAGAAACGATGGTCAAGAGTACAAAACCGGTAATCGCCGTCTGTGCGACCCGTACCGGTTGTGGGAAAAGTCAGACTTCCCGTAAAGTAATCGAAATATTGATGAAAAGAGGTTTAAACGTTGTTGCTGTTCGTCACCCGATGCCCTATGGTGATCTAACCGCTCAGAAAGTACAGCGTTTCGTTACAGTTGAAGATCTCGTTAAACACAAATGCACCATTGAAGAAATGGAAGAATATGAGCCACACGTTACTCGCGGCAATGTCATTTATGCCGGTGTTGATTATGAAGCGATCCTTCGTAGCGCCGAGAATGATCCAAAAGGTTGCGACGTAATTCTCTGGGATGGCGGTAATAACGATTTTTCCTTCTATAAACCAGACCTGACCATTACCGTAGCCGATCCTCACCGTCCCGGCAATGAACTGAGCTATTATCCGGGAGAAGTCAATCTTCGTTTAGCTGACGTAGTGGTTATCAATAAGATGGAAACAGCATCTCCCGAAGGTATTCAGACAGTACGAGAAAGCATCAAGAAAGTGAATCCCAGCGCTCTCGTTATTGACGGCGCTTCACCGATTAAAGTCGATAAACCGGAAGTCATACGAAACAAACGAGTACTGGTTGTAGAAGATGGTCCGACATTGACCCATGGCGAAATGAAAATCGGCGCCGGAACCGTAGCAGCTCAAAAATACGGCGCTGCCGAGTGCATCGATCCAAGACCGTTCACGGTTGGAAAGCTTTCCGAAACTTTCCGGATATATCCAAATATCGGCAAACTCCTTCCCGCTATGGGATACGGTGATCAGCAGATAAAAGATCTTGAGGCGACCATTGAAAATACAGACTGTGATTCGGTAATCATCGGAACCCCTATAGACCTCAACCGCATTATAAAGATCAATAAACCCAATACCCGTGTTTATTATGACCTTCAGGAAATTGGAAATCCGAATCTGCAGGAGATACTCGATGATTTCATCCAAAAACATCAATTAGTAAAGTAAGGACTCGTCAATAATTCCGTAAGAGAGAAAATATGAATAAAACGTTAGCAATTTTAAAACCCGACTGCATTGGACGAAATTTAACCGGCAAGGTAATTGATTTTATTCTTTCCAATGGCTTTTATATTCGCGCCATGAAAATGGCTCATCTGACTAAAGTCGAGGCAGAAGAATTCTATGCTATTCATAAGGGTAAACCGTTCTTTAATGAACTTATTAATTTTATGACATCCGGACCTTGTATTCCCATGGTTTTAGAAAAAAATAACGCCGTTCAGTCATTCCGGGAAACCATTGGTGCAACCGATCCGTCAAAAGCCGCTGATAACACTTTGCGTAAATTATATGCTGAAAGCGTCCAGCGAAATACAGTTCATGGATCCGATTCTGATAAAAATGCGCAGAAAGAAATTGCATTTTTCTTTTCCTTAACGGAAATTACGAAGTAGATGGACAATAAAGGAGTACACATATGAAAAATCTCACAGCCTTTTCAGTGGCAGTTTTGCTCATTTTCATGTCCTGTGATAAAACAGAAACGATCCCCGGTTTCGTCGGGAAACCCATTCACTTAGCGCCTGTTATCGAAACCAGCGAAGATACTTTGGCATGTACATATGCCTGGAGTTTTAGTGATAAACCCGATGGCAGTAACATGGACATACTGTCTTTTCAGCCTAATAGCCGTAGTTTTAACATCTCATTCGTCCCTGACATCCCTGGTGAGTACACTATTACTTATAACATTGTCGGTCCTGATGGAAAAGCCAAGGACAAGCTAGATCTGATTTGTGAAGTTACTGAAGATACAACCAGCGCACCGACACAGGAAGATGAATACACGCTCAGTGAAGAAGCGCTTAAGGCTCCGTTACCAGTCTATGAAGATACGAAAACAACGACTACTAAACCTGCATATTCTCCACCGCCTCCACCAAAACAGACATACACAAGACCGCGATCGGATCGTGGAAAAAATATCCCCAGGATTTCCGGAAATTACACTATTCAAATATCATCCTGGAAAACGTATACAGGCGCTGAACGAGCCGTCTCACTATTATCATCCCTCGGTTTAGACCTGTACATACAAAAAGCCCACTTTAATGAAACCGGCGAAAACTGGTATCGGGTTCGCACCGGGAATTTCGATTCACGTGCGGCAGCCAGACAAACGATGAACGACCTGAAAGCAAAACTTCCTTATGAACAGCTTTGGCTCGATTTTGTAAGAGAAGATCAATAACAAACGGAGGAGTAAATGAAACCTTTATACTTTGATGTCCGCGATATATTTCGCACACCGCGCCTAGCTCTGAGCGGTAAAAAAATCTGGGTCCATTTAGTCGGATTGGCACTGGGATGGGCAATATACCTGATATTAAGTTATCTGGCATTGATTATTAATGGTCAATCTATCACAGAAATATGGAATGTTCACTTCTTATTTCCCTGTTTTTGGAATGTAAATCTACCGATCGCCTGGTATGCCTGGGTCATTTACTGCGTCGGTCTTCTGTCCTGGGTCATTATATTCATGCTGGCTTCCCTGGCAGTCTCCAGAATTACATACAAGCAACTCAAGGGAGATGAGTTTTTCTCATCAGGCGACAGTTATAAATATGTAAAAAAACATGGAACTGCTGTAATAATGGGACCGGTATCGATTCTACTTATTGTGGTTTTCTTTCTTGTCATGGCAATCATCGCGGCATGGCTTGCAAAATGGCCGGTATTAGACATACTGTTTTTAGGATTACCCTATCTCCTTTACTTCGTTGTTGCCGTTTTTGTCGTCTATACAGCCGCTGTGTTCATTATATCTCTTATTCTCGCTCCCAGCATCGTGGGAACCGCGGAAGAAGATACAATGGAAACCGTTTTTCAAAGTTATTCGACTCTCTGGGCACAACCCTGGCGACTGGTTTTATACGAAGCAGTTGTTGGTGCTTTAGGATTAGTTGCTACCTACATCTACACCTATATTATGATCTTCAGCTACCGCTTTTTTAACATTGTATTCGGACAAAGTTGGTTAATGGGTGGCAAACTCAGCCGAATCAGCGAGCAGGCGTCCTCTTATATTTTCGGCATAAATTCTCCTCTTACTCCATTCATCAGTAAAACATTCAATATTTACACACCTGCATCTCTCGGCATCGTCCGACCGCTTTATCTAACCACCACCGATGTCATCACTATAGTATTAATTACAATTGCTCTTTTCGTTATCGGCGGTACAGTCCTTGCCTATTTGCTAACTAATTTCAGTGTTGGACAATCGCTTATTTATGTCATTCTGAGAAAGAAAAAAGATGACGAAAACCTTGTAGAACGTAAAGATGAAGATGAACTTGAAGAAGAAGAAAAAGAAGAAAGCGACGAAGTAAGCGATGTTTCTGAGCCGGAGGAAGCTGAAACAGAAGATAAGGAAACAAAATCCAAAGAATAATCTATATATGATATTTCCCGTAAAAGGCGTTCCTTTATTGGGACGCCTTTTCCATATCAACATGAAATATCTTGATTCTGGTACAACCAGCTGATAAATTTGCCCGTTGTTATGAAATTAAGATTAAATTCATTAAAAGAAGGCGCCCAGACAATCGAATTGACACTCTCAAAAGGAGACCTGGCGATTACCGAAACCAGTTTTCAACAGCCGGTTTTCGCGAAACTAAATATCTACAAAGGAACGCACCAGATTACGGTAAAGGGCGAATTAAATACCAACTTGAATCTGGAGTGCGACAGATGTCTTGAACCATACAAACTAAATTTGGAAGCGAGTTTCCAATCAATATTGAGTCCTATCAAATCGCTATCATCGGATATCGATGAAAATATTATTCCAATTACACCACAGACAAACGAAGTGGATTTAACACCTTTTGCCCGGGATGCGCTTTTCACCGAAATCCCGATGAAAAAGATCTGTTCTGAATCATGTAAGGGTATCTGCCCGGGTTGTGGAAAAAATTTAAATATTGATACTTGTCGATGCGAAAACAAAAATACCGACGATAGATGGAAACCTTTAAAAAATCTATTAACTAATATAGCGGAGGATTAATACATTGGCTTTACCAAAACGTAAAATATCCAAATCAAGAAGAAATAAACGTAGAACTCACCAAA
The DNA here is from genome assembly GCA_023133185.1 of Fidelibacterota bacterium. Taxonomy (GTDB): domain Bacteria; phylum Fidelibacterota; class UBA2242; order UBA2242; family UBA2242; genus UBA9312. The sequence continues at coordinate 3,063 of JAGLWX010000036.1, read as the reverse complement.
ATTTGACGGCAGCCACAGTTGTAAAATGTTCACAGTGTAATGAACCAAAACTTCCCCATCGCGCCTGTCCCAGCTGTGGTTATTATCGTGGCAGACCGGTACTTTCTGCAAAAGAAAAATAATTATACCTTCAGCAGTAAATTCCATGATAATTGATCGGTTTTTGATGATGCCAATTTATTTCTACCGTTTTACTGATGTTTTTTCTACCACCTTTCCTATCAAAATAATATATTCTACGAAATAAGGATCAACATGAAAAAAATACGAGCAACAATCACCGCGATTGGAAAATACGCACCGGAACGCATCCTCAATAACTACGAATTGGAAAAAATGGTCGATACGTCTGATGAATGGATTCGGTCCCGGACAGGTATTTTCGAACGTCATATTGCTGCAAAGGGAGAAGCAACTTCCGATTTGGCATCGGCAGCATTTGAAGATATGCGCAAACGTTTCGGGATCGATCCCGAAGAGATTGATCTGATTGTAGTAGCTACAATAACGCCGGACATGTTTTTTCCCTCTACGGCGGCTTTGATCCAACACAATATTGGCGCTAATAATGCTTTCGGATTCGATATATCCGCTGCCTGTTCCGGATTTGTTTACGCTCTCGCTATTGCGGCAGAATTCATCGAAAACGGTCGTTATAAAAAAGTATTGGTGGTTGGCTCTGATACTATGAGCACTATCACGGATTATACAAATCGCGATACATGCATTCTTTTTGGCGACGCCGCCAGTGTAGCATTGCTTGAACCGACCGAAGAAGATTCTGGAATTCTCGATTATATCATGAAATTAGATGGCAAAGGAAAAGACTATCTCTACATGGCTGGCGGCGGCAGTAAAAATCCGGCAACCCATGAGACAATCGATAAGAAAATGCATTATATTTACCAGGAAGGTAAAGCCGTTTTCAAATTCGCTGTCAGCAAAATGGCAGAGGTATCTGTTGACCTGTTAAAACGAAATTCCCTCAAAGGTGAAGACGTCGGATTGTTCATTCCTCACCAGGCTAACAAACGTATTATCGACGCCTGTGTCAGCAGATTAAAACTGAAAGACGAACAGGTGATGATTAATATTGATAAATACGCTAATACTACTGCCGCGACCATCCCACTTGGAATTGTTGATGCATACGATCAAGGCAGGTTAAAAAATGGCGATTTACTGTTGTTGTCAGCCTTTGGCGGTGGTTTCACGTGGGGCAGTGTATTAATAAGATGGAGTTTGTAAGATCATGAAAAAAACTGCATTCGTATTCCCCGGACAAGCATCACAATTCGTCGGAATGGGACTCGATCTTTACAATATCAGACCAATTGCACAAAAATACTACGACCACGCAGACAGGTTATTTGATTTCTCTATCAAAGAATATTCTTTCTATGGACCCCTGGCAGAACTCACCCAGACACGTGTCACTCAACCTGCAATTTTTATTCATTCACTGATTGTGTTTGAAGAACTCAAAGCCAAAAACATATTACCGGATATGGTTGCCGGTCACAGTCTCGGCGAATACTCCGCACTGGTTGCCGCCGGCGCGCTTGATTTCGAACAAGGATTAGAGTTGGTAAAAGTCCGCTCGGAACAGATGCAGAGCGCCACGGAAACCAACTCCGGCACCATGGCTGCCATTGTCGGACTGGACTATGACACTATTCAAACTGTACTGGACGAATCGGGTTTTGATGGAGTCTGTAATATCGCCAATTATAACTCGCCAAATCAAATTGTTATCAGTGGTGATACCCATACGGTTCAATCCACGATGCTGACATTAAAAGAAGCCGGCGCCAAGCGTGTTATCGAATTATCGGTTGGTGGAGCGTTTCATTCCAGTTTAATGCAAAACGCCGGTGAAAAATTAAAAGAAGCGCTTGATGCAGCCAGTTTTCAAAAGGCTCGCTATCCGGTTTACTCGAATGTTACCGGGACTGCCACAACGGATCCAGCCGAAATCCGCGAACGGCTCTATAAACAGTTGACCTCCCCGGTTCTATGGGCAGATTCTATTGTAAATATGATTAGTGACGGAGCGGGAACTTTCGTTGAGGTTGGACCTGGTAAAGTTTTGACGGGTCTCATAAAACGCATTTCAAGCGATGTCAATATACAGGGCGTTTCAAGCGTTGAAGATCTGGAGAATTTAGAATGAAATTAAACTTTGATGGTAAAGTCGTAGTTGTGACCGGCGCCGGTCGGGGAATCGGGCGAACAATAGCAGAACGTTTCGCAGAATTTGGCGCAATCGTAATTCTCTCTGATTACAATCAGGAGTCTCTGACTGATGTTTCCAGCTATTTTACTGAAAAACAGTATTCATTTAAAGCCATTCCCTGTGACGTCACGAATAAAGATCAGGTGAATCAATTACTGGAACAGACAATCGAATACTTCGGAAAAATTGACGTTTTAATCAATAATGCGGGTATAACACGCGATACACTTCTGATCAGAATGAAAGACGATCAGTGGGACGCTGTGCTCAATACGAACTTAAAAGGCGTTTTTCTCACAACCCGGGCGGCAGCAAAATATTTTATGAAGCAGCGGTTCGGCAAAATCATCAATATCAGTTCTATTGTCGGGATTACCGGCAATGCCGGGCAGGTAAATTATTCCGCCAGTAAAGCCGGGGTCATCGGATTTTCAAAATCCGTCGCCCAGGAGCTGGCCAGCCGCAATGTCACCGTAAATGTCATAGCGCCCGGTTTCATTGAAACGGAGATGACACAGGCGCTCAGTGAATCCATAAAAGAAGATTTTATAAATAAAATACCGCTTAAACGAGCGGGAACACCTAAAGATGTTGCAAATACTGCACTATTTTTAGCGTCGCCATTGGCTGATTACATTACCGGACAGGTTATAAAGGTCGATGGCGGTATGGTCATGTAAACCAAAGAAGGAGGATAGAATGAGTAGTTTTGAAAAAGTACAGGAAATCGTTGCCGACAAACTCGGAGTAGAAAAATCAAAAATCACCAAAGAAGCTTCATTTATCGATGACTTAGGCGCAGACAGCCTTGACACCGTTGAACTCAT
>JAGLWX010000359.1 GCA_023133185.1 Fidelibacterota bacterium | reverse complement strand
TATCCGTCGCCAGCGATATCGGACTCTGGGATGCGCCCTATTTTCCATTGTGGTTTGTAGAAGGGCTGGCAGAATACTGGTCCGAAGGCTGGGATTCCGACGCCGAGCTTATCATTCGTGACGCTGTCTTGCACGATTATCTGTTTCCCCTGGACAGCTATAAATTGATGCAAGCCGGTTATCTGCTATACAAAGAAGGGCAGTCATTTTTACAATTCTATGAGAATACATACGGCGCCGACCGGATCAGAACATTATTGGAAAATTACTGGCGCTATGAATCATTTGAAGACGCCATGACAGCGATTTCCGGTAAAGAGTACTCTCAAGTTACTGATGAATGGAAATTAGAATTAAAACAGATATTTGCGAATAATCTGGCAAAGGAATCGGTCCTGAAACCAAATGAATTCCAGATAACCGAATATGGATCAAATATCAGCCCGGATTATTATATCGATAAAGACGGAAAACGAAAACTTATCTATCTGTCAAACCGTTACGGATACACGGATGTTTATTCCCAGACAGACAAAAAAAAGAAAGCAAATCCCCTGATAAAAGGCGAACGCAATGCCGGTTACGAATCCCTTCATTTTCTGCAAACCGGTTTTAACGTTAATAGTAAAGGACAGATAGCACTGGTCACAAAATCAGGCAGTCAGGACGTGTTACGCGTCATTAATATCGAAAACCGGCATGAAGTTACCTCTATGCAGCAGTCTGATCTTGTAACGATCCGATCACCAAAATGGTCGCCCGATAACACAAAGATACTGTTTTCCGCCCAAAATGAAGCCGGTTATCTGGATATTTATCTCTGGGAAATCAATAAAGAACAGGTGATCCGGTTGACTAATGATCTATACGCCGACCGGTCGCCCTGTTTTAATCCGACAGGCAAATGGATTGTGTTTGAATCCGACCGAACAGCCGACTCGAATCCTAAAGGTTCGAATTTATTTCTCTTAGATTCCAACAATAGGGAAATCATTCAAATAACAGACAATGATGCAATAAACAGCAAACCGGTCTGGTCAAATCATGACCAGGATATGATCTATTTTTTGAGTGATATCACCGGAACCATGAATGTCTGGACTGCTTCGGTGAATTTATCCGATTTTCCTTCGATCAACCACACCGTACAATTAAAACAAATCACAAATTATCATACCGGAGTTTATGATGTTTTGCCGGTGAACTCCGATACATTGCTGAGCACCGTATTCCTGAAATATAATTTTCAGATACACCAACTGCCGGTACAGCCGGATACTTCCCTTATCTCTGTTCAAACCAGAGCCGCAAAAACAGATTATTCCGGAATTGATCTTCCTTCGATTTCGGGTATTTCCCGGAAAGAAAGTCGTCCGTATAGAATGAAGTATAGCCTGGATTTTGCTCAGACTGCCGTGGCGTATGACCCGATCTTCGGATTTTTAGGCGGCGCTCAGTTAAGTATTTCCGATGTGCTCGGTGATCGATACTATCATTTTCTGCTGGCAAACACTGCCGAAACGTCATCGGAAATTATAGATCGTTTTAATTTTGCGGTTACCTTTGTTGATCTGTCACGCCGGTCAAACCGCGCCATTGGTGTATTTCATTTTGCAAACGATTATTTCGATCCCTACCAGGGATTCTACTTTGAACGGGCAATCGGGTTGCGCGGCGCTATAAATTATCCGATCGATGTATTTCACCGCCTGGAATTCAGCACATCGCTCTGGAGTTCTATCAAAGACGATTATTTTTCTAATCTCGAAAACGCTTATTTAGTCTCAAATTACTTTTCATTCATCCACGACAATTCATTATGGACCTATACCGGACCGATTGACGGCTGGCGTTTTCGTTTTACTTTTGGTCCGACATTTGATTTTTTCAAATCACACATTCATAATTATACAGTGCTCTTTGATTTCCGGTATTATTGGCGATTTCACAGAAAAGTGACTTTTGCACAGCGTTCGATTTTCTGGTTGAATGAAGGAACCGATATTCGCCGGTTTTATATCGGCGGAAGTTGGGGAATCAGAGGATACCGAATTATGGAAGTGTACGGCAGTAAATATGTACTGTTCAACAATGAATTCCGCTTTCCCTTTGCCGAAAGCATCATGATAAAATTTAAAAAAATGGGAATCGGTCTGGCGCCGGTTCGGAGCGCCCTGTTTTTTGATATCGGCAATGCCTGGGATAACGGCTATCCCGGTATGCTCGGCAGTTTCGGCTTTGGACTGCGTGGAAACCTGTTAGGAGGTCTGGTTCTCCGACTGGATATTGGAAAAACGACTGATTTTCGCAAATTAGATAAAGGTCTTTTCGTTCAATTCTTCTTTGGATGGGATTATTGATGAATTTTAAAAGAATAATATGGCTCCTGAAGTTCCTCCGAAATTGGAAATCCCTTATAACGCAATATTTTGTATTTTAAGATGATAAAACACATTGACAAGTGAAATAGTAATTAAGGAAAGTTGAGATGGAAAAGCCTTATTTTATGAAGATTCCAATCGACCTCCCCTTCCATCCCCTCCTTGGCAAGGAGGAGAAAGAGGAGAGGTTATATCATCTCAAAAAAATATTAGGTACAGTACTAAAATTTCGGGGTAACTTCAAAATAATATGGTTCCAATTAATGATCCTTAGCCTGGGAATGAATCATTGTGCACAAGGTCTTCGGGAAGCGGTTGAATTTAGTCACCCTGCTGATTTCCCGGTTTTCTCACTTGCAAAAAAACCTGAACTTATCTGGAAACGACATCTTTCTTCACCGCCCAAAGATCTGATGATGGTAAATAATAATCGTCTATTGATCAATACCTATCGGGGTGAGATTTTTATCATTCAATTAGAAAACGGCAAGAAAGTCAAAAACACCTGGCGTCCATTCCGCAGACCTGTAAAAATTTTATTGAAAGATTCGCTTCATCATCGACTGTTTTTGACCGCTGTCAACGAAGATCATTTGTTAGTGTACAATTTGAAAACCCAAAATATCGAAACAAAATATAAAATCAAAGATATCGGCGGAGCGATACTGTTCAATAACGATACGGTTTATGTTCGTCAATATGAAACGGAGATTGTCAAGATTGATCTCAAAAAAGGGCGCTTCATTCATAGACGCTCTTTGCCGGCACAGATAACGCAGGGGCTTTATCAATTCAAAGATAAAATCTGGCTATACACCGCGGATGGTTTTATCAGGTTTTATGATCGAAACCTGTCTTCAACAGGACAAATTGAGCTACCGCTTTCCATCAACCCGGTCTTCACAATTTCCGGCGATTTCTGTTTTGCTGCTGATGGAACGGGACAGTATTGCATTTTTGACCTTTCAGAAAAACAAATCCGCTTCGAGAAAAAGTACGACTTCCCAATCTATTCAGAACCGCTTGTGCTTGAAAAAAGTGTAACAATTGGATTCAGCGATGGAACAGTCCGAAATCTCGATAAGAATACCGGCGCCGAACTCTGGCATTATAAAGGAATCGGGCTGATCAATAAACCATTGTATGCAGCCGGATCAATAATCATTGTTCCATATTCAAGAGGACAGATCGTCGCATTGCGTTCCGAAACCGGAGAAAAAGTCTGGGAACTAACTTTTGAAAAAGGTATCAAGCAGGCAGTAGTGTCTCCGAACGGACTGATCGTATGTGACAACGCCCGAAATCTGCACTATTATCAGGTCAATCAATGAAACGCATATTGCAAATTGTATTAATAGTTTGTATCTCTTCGGCACTGTTCGCTGAGCCGTTACAATTAATGAAATCAATTCCGCAATTTACCCTATCCTCATCCACAGACAGTCTCAAGATCCAGCATCCGGAAATCCTGAAAGTACAGACCGCACCGAAGCATCGCATTGAAATTACCAAACAGGGACTTTTAGGATTTGGGGTCATGACGGTTTTCAGCGCCCTGTCATGGCATTATAACTCGGAAGCCGACGCCGCATACAGAAAGTATCAACGTTCCGGCAATATCGATGAAATGAACAGATTATACGATAAAGCTGTCAAATATGATAAACTATCCGGCTGGAGTTTTGTCGGATTCGAAGTTGGATTTCTCATCACTTTATTATCCTTTAATCGCTGATATGACCGTAATTATCATCATCGCCGCTTTACTGCTTATGAACAGTTGTTCGGACCGTGAACGAACGAATCCCTTCGACCCGAATAACCCGTCCACTCATGGCGCTCCCACGAATGTGCGGGTTAAATCCCATCGTAATACAATCGAATTGCGCTGGAGCAAAATAGACGTCGAAGACCTTTCCCATTATCAAATTTACCGCGCCAGAGAAAATGCAGAATTGGATTCGTTTCGCACTCTGTCCGCTGATACGAAGTTCTTTTTTGATACTCCCGTCGATTATAATACAAGGTACAGATACGCCGTCCAGGCATTCACCGAATACGACGCCGGAACACTGTCCGATACGGTCAGTATAATACCCGGTCCGGTAAATTTTATCATTGCCGATTTTTATAATTTTGTCGTGCGGAAACTGACCTACGATGCAGAACATATTATGGCGGTTAATTATTTTCCATCGCCTATCGCCGTTGAAACACATCCTCAAGAGGGCAACATTTACATTGCGGAATACTGGAGCCAGCAGATCACTGTCACCGATCTGGAATTAAATCCGATCAATACCCTGGAATTAAACGATCGACCGATTGACTTTGCGCTCGACGCCGCTAATCAACGACTATATATTCTCGGTATTGATCAAAATCAGTTAATAATTTTAACGACACTGGGAGCATACGTAGAATCAATTTCCCTTCCCTTTAAACTCGCCGTTAAGAGTCATATCTGTTTTGATTCATTGTCATCCTGTGCCTGGATCAGTGTTTCCGGAAGGGACAGCCTGTTCCGGGTCCAGTTATATGACACTTATCAAGTCCATGTCTATCCGGGTATAATTGATCCGAAAAAAGTGTATCCCGATCCGATCAACGGCGGCTGCTGGACTGCCACCGATTCGGGGATCGTCAATTTATCACCGGAAGGTAACATCTGCCGATATCTTGAAGACTGCTATATTACCGATATAAGCGTCAATCAACAAAACGGCGATATTTATTACATAGCCTACCATTCAGATACTAAATCATGGGAAACGGGATATTTGGATCGTTTATTGGATTATAAAGCAACACCAATCCTGGGAAATGAAATTCCCAATCAGTATCATATCCAGGTGATTCCGGGTGACGGTCAACGTGGATTTTTGACCATGCAGATCGGCAGTTGGAATCTGTTACGATTTGATAGCAATGGTACGCCGATTGGGGAATCCGGCTGGTATTCCAGCAGGTTGGATATCGCTCTGGAATAGCGCTGCATATTATAGGTTACGGTGGAAACCGCCGTAAACAGAAACTGGAATGTTTTTAACTGACAAAATATTACGAATCTGCGGAATATTCCCATAGGCTTATAATACCGGTATGAATTCACTCATATTCGCGGCGATAGGCGAGGATTTTCTTGTTTACAAAAAGATAGTCAGGCGCTGGATTTATTATTGATAGTTTCGTAAAAAGTGATTATATATGACATAAAGTCGCCAGAATAGCTGCTATGAGTAAGTTAGTCAGATAGATTTTTGCGGTCATGAAGTATCAAAGAGAGTACGATTCAAATTATCAATTTTATGCTTGATTTTTAATACAGTACATTCTGGTGAGCGAAGCAAAAGCCCGCCCCGACGAATTTCAGGGAAGAATCTCCGACGAGAACCCTATAGAGATTCTTTCCTACCGGGGACCCCGACTCGTCGGGGCATTTATACCTCGTTCAGAATGGCAGTTTTTATGCTTTTTACGATTTCATCAAAATTACTATTGACACTTACTACGAAATACGTTATATTCGATATAAGTATTAATAATAGGTTGAAAATAAATTATGAATAAGAATAAAATTTCCAAACAGATTGAAGCAGTAAACAAAGCATTCCACCAGAT
>JAGLWX010000358.1 GCA_023133185.1 Fidelibacterota bacterium | reverse complement strand
TCTCTTGCCTATAGTCAGGCGGAATGGCAAAGTTTGCGTTTTAGTGGCTTAGGTTCGGAAATGCTTCGTGGTTGGGTTGCCGGCTGGCAAGTTTTTATGAATATGTTTATCCTTGGCTGGGTCGGTATTGCGATGGGCAAGCTCTGCGGTTTGCTTTTTGGATGGGACTTATGGCTTGGACTGGTGCTGTTTACGAGTATTGGAGCTATATATGTTTTGATGTCCGGTTACTGGGGCGTCGTTATGGCAGATTTTCAGCAAGGAGTAATTGCATTTTTTATCATTGTTATTGTTTCCATTTGGGGTGTAGTTGCAGCGGGTGGACCAGATGGTATCATCTCTAAACTTAAAACTTATAACAGCACCTGTGAATGGAAGGTGCCTGCTGAAATTACTGATCAATCCCGGGCTTTGATAAGAATAGTCGATCCTGAAACAGAAAAAGTATATGCTCAAAGTCCTGCTCCGTTTGTGATCCAACAACGCAAAGATGAAGAATTTTTCAAGCGAACCGAGGATAGGACTTTAAAACTCGTTACAGATGTGATTCCCCAAAGGTATCAAAATGTCGAAATACTTTTTCCTGAGGCAGGGGATACTCTGCTTTCGGGATACGGGTATAATGTTATATGGACAGCAGGCAAAACGGGGAAGCGTGTTAACATTGATTTTTCTTTAGACGAAGGTCAAACCTGGTCAAATATTGATATTAATCATTTTGACGGACAGAGCTGGCGTATTAACCCGTTTAGTTTTTCCGGTATGACTAAAGGTCAGTTTCCGGTTGCCTGGTTTGTTACAATGATGATAATTGCGCTCATTGGAGGATTCGGAATGGGAACTAGCTTTGATTGGTATACAGAAGCCCAGAGAATCCAGTCGGCAAAAACAGTTCGGGATGCTTCATATAGTATATGGGCAGGCACTGCTCTTGTTTTAATTCGCAATTCAATCTGGGCGGCAGCGATTTTGGGATTTTTTGTTCTATATCCGCATCTTGGTCGAGGTGCCGATTATGAGATGGGATGGTATATTGTCGGATTTAAATATCTGCCTATTGGTATGGTTGGGTTCCTTTTTGCCGGTATATTGGCTATTCATTTATCCACAGTTTCGACACAGTTGAATTTGGGCGCTATGTATGCCACACGTGATTTTTACCACCACTACGTGAATCCTCAAGCAAGTGACAAAAAGCTTATACGGGTTGGTCGAATCTCAACCTTCATTATTTTGATTGGCTCATTCGTTTTCGGAACTATAATTGGTGAAGAGATCACTCAATGGTTGATTTTTGCGCTTTGGATAATGGCTGCCGGTGTTTGGTTGCCGAACATATTACAGGTTATATGGTGGCGGTTCAATTCGTGGGGATTCTTGAGTGCCTGGATTGCAAATCTTGGATTGAGTTGGTTAGTTGTGTGGATTTTACCGCGATTTGGGATAATTCCTGAACTGCCTGATTATATTCAATTCTGGATTCTAATTGTCTTGAATGCGCTAATTTATTTACCTGTTACTTTTTTGACAAAGCCGGGAAATATGGATCATCTGGTAAAATATTATGTGATGTCTCGACCCATTGGTTTTTGGGGTCCTGTTAAAAAAGAAGCTATTAGAAGAGGACTTTTAAACCCGATAGAATGATTACTTGTACAGAGCATTTCCGACTAAAACTTCCGTCATGGTACGAAAAACAGGCAGTTATTAGGAAACTCTATAGAGAAGTTGTAGAGGATCAGGTTCAAATCAGCGAGGAGGAACTCAGGAATGCGTTTGTTTTGTTAAATCAACGGTTGGTTTTGCGGCAATTATTGTATTTCTCTGAGTTTGTACATACGATTCACAAGGATAGTTGATGCATAATTTATGTCTCACAAAAAGAGATCATAACCCATTTATAAAAGGAGATTTGGTTAAACAATGAATTATCTCGATTGGTTGATCATCATTTTTTATACAGTTGGACTATTAGCGCTTGGTGCAAAACTCGGGAAATCACAGTTTAATAAAAGGGATTACTATTTGGGGGGAAACAAAGTTCATTGGTTTCCTGTATCAATATCAACGATGGCAACACAGCTTAGTACCAATTCACTTTTAGGCGCCCCGGCATTTGTCGCTTTTTCGCTGGGAGGTGGATTACTCTGGTTACAGTATGAGCTGGCTGTTCCCCTTGCAATGATTTTAGTCATGGTATTTCTTATGCCCTTTTTTAGAAAATCCGGTATTATTTCCGTTTATGAATTCCTGGAACTTAGGCTGGGACCAGACAGCAGGATGCTCTTAAGCATAATATTTCAATTTGTTGCGGCTTTTGCGACTGGTGTAACGGTTTATGGCATTTCACTGGTTTTGCAGACCGTGCTGGGTATTCCATTTTGGGTTGCAGTACTATTATTAGGGGCTGTAACCGTTATATATGATACGCTTGGTGGTATCAAAGGAGTTATTATTTCAGATGTCATTCAGATGGCCATCCTTATTGCTGGAGTATTTATTCTGAGTTATTATGCAACCAGCTTAAGTGGCGGGCTTTCAAACGTTCTGGACAATTTTGCACCAGAACGGTTCAAAGCGCTGGATTTCTCCGGTCACGGTCTGGGTGATGGTGCTACTTTTTCATTTCTGCCGATGCTTATTGGAGGATTTTTCCTCTATATAGCGTATTATGGTTGTAATCAAACACAGGTTCAGAGACAGTTATCTACAAAAGATACCAATGATGCGAATATGGCACTCTTTTTTAATGGCATACTACGCTTTCCAGTTGTTTTGGGATATTCGTTTTTGGGAATAGCAATTGGTGCTTATGCCGCTATTAACGGTGATTTTATAAGTCTTCTCCCTACTCGTGAGGTTATTGCAAATGGAATTATTCAAAATGTTCCTAACTATAATACAGCAGTTCCAGTATTTGTTTTACACTATCTGCCACACGGTGTTATCGGTCTAATTATCATAGCCCTGTTTTCAGCAGCTATGTCCAGCCTTGATTCCACCCTGAATTCTCTTAGCGCTTTGACAGTAGAGGATACTATTGCAAAATTTATAAAAAAGAAAAATCGAACACCACATCAAGAGCTTGTATTATCCAAATTAGTCACTTTATTTTGGGGAATTGTTATTGTCATTTTTTCATTCTTTGTAGGCGATATTTCCGACTCGATTATCGTAGCAATAAATAAGATAAGTTCTCTGGCTAACGGACCTATTTTAGGAGCATTTTTGCTTGCCATTTTTATCAGAGGAGCAAGTGATAAGGGAGCCGTCGTTGGTATTATCGCCGGTTTTTTGGCAAATCTCTTCTTATGGATATGGGTTCCCTCCGTCTCTTGGCTATGGTGGAATGTGATAGGAAGCGTAATTACAGTTTGCGTCGGCTACATGGCAAGTTTACTATTAAAACAAGTGGTAGTAAAAAATACTGATAATCTTGCCTGGAGCATGAGATCGAGTGGTGAATATTCTAATTCAAAAAAAATTTGGCATATTCGTTATGCAGTTTTAGGAGTATATTTTTTCATTATTCTAGCAATTATGGCATCATTTTAAAAAAGAAAGGGGAGCATAGTTTACAAAAGTTTTGGATTATTCATTAAAATATTCACAATAACCATATGCAATAATAATTAAATACAAATTAGCGTAAGTTATTGATAATTAAAATTTTTTATTAATTCGTAAGTGTTCACAGAACACTGAAATTGGAAA
>JAGLWX010000357.1 GCA_023133185.1 Fidelibacterota bacterium | reverse complement strand
CATTTCCGTCCGGCTTTTCCGGCGTTTCGACAAACGGCCACAACTCCACCTTGCCAGCCATGTCGTCCTTTACAGCGCGGTGCTGGATTTCTCCCTCCAGCCCTTCACGGGCATCACCGGTGAAAACCTTGTCTACCAACCCCAACACCGGCACGGCAGAGCGGAAGGAATACAACAGCTCCGTCTGGTGCAACGATTGTGCGACGCTGGTCAGCCGATCCGCAAAATACGCCCGCATCTCGCCGAACGCAGACGGATCGGCCCCCTGAAACGAATAAATCGACTGTTTTTCATCCCCGACATAAAACGTGATCAATTTGGCATTTAATTCGACCATGGCTTCAAAAATACGGTTCTGGACCGGACTGATATCCTGAAATTCATCCACCAGTAAATGGATAAAGCGGTTTGCATAATTTCGTGCCGCCTTTGACCGCCGCTTGAAAAATCTTTCCGTCTCAATCTCAAGCCCATTGAAATCAATTAAGCCTTTGTCGCTCAGACCGACACGGTAATGTTCAATCCATTCCATAGCCAGCCCGGCAAAAGATATCATCAAAGCAGCGTTTTGTTTTTCAATATCTTCATTAAAGGGAAAGACCCGGTCTTTTATTATATTCCATTTTTCTTTTAACCGACCGACCAATTCTCTGAGAACAATTAATTCATCTCCCCAATTCTCTTTTCTTCCTTTTCGGGTTGAACTAAATGCTTTATGAAGAGATTTATCCCATAGTTCTGCAGGAATGCAATTGTGATCGACTGTTTCAACAGCTTTAAATATCGTCATTAGCGCCCGATATAGTATGTCATCAGGACTCCCGGAATTGAACGATCGAAATCTCTCTAATATATCTCTGACAGCAGTGTCATTGAAAAATTGTTTTAAGAGCTTCAGCGTATATTCTTCATGGAAATTTTTAAATTGGAGGTGCAGATCTTCAACGGATTTTTCGTGCAATTTTCCCAGAAATTCACCGCAATCCGCCTGCTGCTGCCATACCGAATTCAACATATCCTTAATCTGATACAGATCAAAATGCCGGATTAACGTCAAAAGTGCAGGATCATTCGTCCGTAATTTTCGTTGCAGAAAAAATTCCAGGATTTCTTTACGAAGGATGGCTTCTTCAATTTCATCAATGATCCGGAATTGGGGATCGATGTCTATTTCATTGATATTATCCTGGAGTACCCGGGCGCAAAAACTGTGAATGGTCGAAATTGGCGCGGTGTTTAGTTTGTCGAGTAATTTCGGAATATTCTGACCGGCTGACGGATCAGCATTGCGAATTGTTTGTCGAATACGATCCTTCATTTCACCAGCCGCTTTTTCCGTAAATGTAATTGCAATAATTTCATCGATATCGGCATGTTTCTTCCTGAGAATATTTACATACCGTTCGACCAGAACCCGGGTCTTGCCGGTGCCTGCCGATGCCGATACGATAAACGGTTTTTCTATGTTTTCTTTTGCTATCTCATAATCATTCATAATGCATCCAATTGGTCAAATCGGGACTTTTTATTCAAACTTCTTGAAAATACCCTGTAAATTCTCTAAAATTAACTCCGAATAAATAGGGAGTAACAGTGTCTTTATACCAGCCTTTTACAAACGAATGGATCACCTTTGGGATCTTTTTGTTGACAATTCTCGGTTTTGTCGCCTTCAGCGAAGTACTTCGCAAAACATTTAATATTTCCGGAGAAAACACCCGCCAGTTTGTCCATATCGGCGTCGGCTTATTGGTCATTTCCAGTCCATTTATTTTCAAATCCCCGGTTCCACCGTCGGTCCTCGCCGGTATTTTTATTATCTTGAACACTCTTGCGCTTCGGGCGGGACAGATGAAGGGCATGCACACTACGGAGCGATTCTCTTTCGGTACGGTGTTTTTTCCAACATCTTTTCTCATTCTCATCCTGCTTTACTGGACTTCAGATCCGGCTGTGTTGATTATCGGCATGTTGATCATGACGCTTTCTGATCCGCTTGCTTCAATTATCGGAAATTATGGAAAACATCCCCGCTTATTTACATTATGGAAAGACTCAAAATCCATTCGCGGCTCACTATCAATATTCATTAGCGCTTTTTTCATCACAATAGTAGTTCTACCTATACTTCGAAATTTACAGGGAAACGAAATTGCGCCGTTAACCGGTTTATTGTTAATCGGATTCACAGTTGCAATAGTCGCAGCTCTCAGCGAGTCGATCTCTTTTGCCGGTTCCGATAATCTGTCCATGCCATTATTAAGCGCCTTAATGCTGAATATCATGCTGCATTCCTCTTTTTCAGAACAACTGATGGTAGTCGGGTGGATTTCTTTCTCCTTTTTATTGGCATTCCTTGCCTACCGTTTAAAGGCATTAACCCTCGGAGGCGCTGCCGGCGCCATGCTGTTGGGCTCAATTGTCTTTTCCATTGGCGGCATATTCTGGGTTATTCCCATGGCGACATTCTTTATTCTCTCATCTATATTATCCAAAATCGGTAAATTGAAACGAACCATCCTCAAAGGTATTATCGAAAAAGGCAGCCAGCGCGATATTATACAGGTATATGCAAACGGCGGGATTTCACTCATAATGGCTTTTTTGTATCACTTCACATCGTATGACCTGTTCTACCTGATGTTTCTCGGATCACTCGCTGCAGCCACGGCTGATACCTGGGGAACCGAGATTGGAATTTTCGCAAAAAATGAACCGCGCCATATCCTGACGTTTATTAAAGTTCCCGCCGGAACCTCAGGCGGCGTGACATTCCTCGGCACATCGGGGTTTTTCATGGGCGCCGGTATTCTCACCCTAAGCGGAATTTTTCCAATATCCGGCTCAGTTCTGCAGCTGTTTATTATCATTGTGATCAGCGGCATAATAGGCGCTTTAATCGATTCGGTTCTTGGCGCCACGATTCAGGCTCAGTATAAATGTCCTAACTGTCAAAAAACAACCGAAAAATTAATTCATTGCGGTTCTTACAAAACCGATTTAATCTCCGGAGTACACTGGTTCGATAACGATGTCGTTAATCTCGCTTGTACAACATCCGGCGCACTCGTTGTACTCCTGTTCTATTTTCTTTTTGTATAGATCAATCATCATTCTCGGATAGTTCCCTCAGCCGGTTATCAATCCGGCAGAGCTCATAATAATCACACTTGCCGTGTTTACATCGTTTGGTTACATCATGGGGTTTCAGCATAAAGTTACCCTGGCGGATTTGATTCAGCATTCCGGTAATTTTAATTTCAGTTTGCTCTAACAATAGCTCAAGTTCAGAAGATGAAATTTCGGTTGTACGCTTAAAATAGGGTTTTGTAAAAACGCCCTTTGCCAATTTCCCTTCATAAAAAACATATGAATAGGCACCGCCAAGATCTGTATCTTTTCGGTTTTTGCGTGTCACCATCAGGTAAAAAGGTATCTGAAAATGGATGCCTTCCTCAACGCCTTTTAACGGATCCTGTACCGACGATCTCGATCGTTTATACTCGATAATGATTATATTTCCATCCCGGTTTCGATCAATCCGGTCAATTTTCGCCTGAAATGATACCGTACTCTGTGAATCATCTGGATCCGAAGGATTAACAGGCAGATCAAAGTGAAAAACCTGTTCGAGTTCCCGGGGAAAAAAGCCGCTGTCCAGGGAATTCCTCTCCCGCTCAATAAATAACTCTAACCCTTTTTTGAGATCACTCAATTTTTTTTGCCAGAGAGCGTCTTCGATAAAACCAAATGTTGTCCGGAAACGATCATTGATGTAAGCAACCGCATTATCAATTTCATGGCGCAAATCCCGGTTGATATAATTCTGCCATTGCTCAAAACTGT
>JAGLWX010000356.1 GCA_023133185.1 Fidelibacterota bacterium | reverse complement strand
TTTCAACAACTTACATTACATATTACTCAGAAAATGATGAGATATTTACTACAAATTATAAAATGGGTTTTGATAGTGATAAAAAGTTCTGGGATGAATTGAGGATCAATGAAGATGGTAGTTATTCTAATGATTTGATTGATCGCCAAAAAACAAGAATTAAGGGGCAGGTTCTATTTACGCCATACACTCTCACAGAAGATGATTATGATTTGACCGGTTTTTTCTATAAAGATGGAAGAATTAGAGTAAGTACAAAAACTGAAGGTGAATTTTCTGTTTCAGGGGTTTCTCAACAGGTGACCGGAATTGGACAATTTTATAAATCCTTTTTTGCAGCGCCTGATAACGAAATAGATATTCATTCATCGGTTACAATGCTCCGTAATTCAATTGATTTAACAGCAGATGCAATTGGATCAATCGTATCAGATGAAAACAATGATTCTCTTAGTGTGGATGGTAGTTCTGATCCTGTAGTAAATGATGATATAAGTGTATCTCAGACTTCTAACTATTGGGTCAAAATGAAGTTTTCAAACAGCTCTTTAGTTACTGTAGGTAACTTTTCCGGAATATCAAATACAAATAAATTGTATTATTATGACAATTCTTCAGGTGGAACCGGAGATGAAACATCGGACACAGGTGATATGGTTTCGTATGGGGATATAGGATTGATGTTTAATAATCCAACCAGCGGCAGTCATAATACAATATCAAAAACTTATGCTGGCATCGATGTGGACTTATCGGGATTAGCCTGTCAGTTATATTTCGATAATCCTCTGGAAACAACAATCAGTTCTGAAACTTTTGTACAAACGAAGATTGAAGAAGACGCCATTTTTGCACCATCATCGTATAATTTATTACAGAACTTTCCAAATCCTTTCAATCCAAGCACAAGTATAATTTATAGCCTGCCGACTAAGAGTAAAGTTGATATAAAGATATTTGATCTTCTCGGAAAAGAAGTACTGACATTAGTAAATGATGAACTGGAAGCAAAATACTATAAAGTCATCTGGGATGCTAAAGACAGGTTTGGAAATAGTGTTCCCAGCGGAATGTATCTATACAGAATTGTGGCAAAATCCGGGGATAAGACATTCGTAAAAACCAGAAAGCTTTTATTAATGCGATAAAATAATGAAATCGATTACGAGGATCGATGGTTTCGTCCCAAAGGGATCTCTTCGAGATAAAAAGTGATTATGTGTTTCCGGCAGTTGCCGGATGAGCGAATCCCGACGAGTCTGGGAAGAATCGTTTTAGACCAGAGCGCCCCCATATTGTCATCCTGAGGGAAGCGAAGCGACGAAGGATCTGCGCTGTCCAATGCTCAGCTGTTTTTTTCTCTTTTCGAACCATCGCGCAAATTCCAACCAGATTCTTCGTTCGTGCCTCACTCAAGAATGACATGCCTGAATCACTTTTTACGAAAACTATTATTACTGCCCGGTAAAAATATCCGGCATGATTAAAAGCAGTAAGTACACCTGTGTATGATTGCACAGCGTTATTCAGATCTTGCTAATGCAACCTTCGTACGGAATTCAAAACATTCCAGCAATGGTCTTTGCATACCCTGACCGCCCGGACGACCTCCGCCGCGCATACCGCCACGTTGACCTCCTCTTCCGCCTCCGGTCATGCCTCCCGTTCGTCCACCCGGTATTCCACCCATATCAGTGCGCGAACGCATGGCGGCAATATCGAGTTCGGCAGTTTTGAATGTTACGATCAGATCCGATTGTAAATTGAATTTATCAGTCTGCCAATAGTCTTTCATCAGTTTAAAGGGTATTTTTGTTTCATAGACGAGTTGACGCCGGGTTCGGCTGATTTTGATTTCTACACCATAATCGTTTTCGAGCGGAACAATTTGCCGGTCTTCCTTTCCGGGTCCTATCAGAATAAATTCCGTATGGATATCATCAAACCGGAGCCGGGTATCCTGATCAAATCCAGGCATCCTTTTAGTCTGTTGATTTCTGCCGAATTGAGAAAATTCAAAATCACTAACACCGGTTGGATAGTTAATCCCGAATTGCCGTCTTTTTGCGCCCGGAATATCTATATCGAGAATAAATCCACGAAACACTACCTGGCGCATTAATTGTTGATCTGAAGACGTCAGGCAGATATATAGATTACTTGAATCGTTGGCAAATCCGATCCCGATATTACTCTTCTCATTGAACGTTAACCCCGGTTGCCAATCTGAGTAACGCCCATCGATGAAAATATTGCCGTCGTTCCATTTGCTCTGCATAGTATTTTGTTTGCAGCCGCTGAGCAAAATTGTAATCGATAATGCTCCGAATAAAAGATGTTGAAATTTGAAATTGTACATAAGATCTCCTTGATTCATAGAATTAATTAGACATAGCGATAATCAAAATAGTTAAATGAAATAGGATGTGTAAAATTTCGCGCTGCTGTGATAAAAGAAATCTAACACCCAGACCACTTGACCCGCCGAGGCGGAGCAGGATACTCTTCCCGTCATGCAATTCCAACATTTTTTGGACTGATTTGTACTCCGACCAGAATACTCACAAAGTTCATTTTCTTCTTCTAAATTTTTTCTCTGGTAATTGTCACTATTTTTGATATATTACATGTAGTATTTACTACATGTAGGAGTTCAAGAATGAGTGTTATGAGTGTTAGAATAGATGATCGAAAGCGTCGGATTTTAAAAGTAATAGCTTCCCTTGAAGGAAAAACAATGGGAGGCATTATTTTAGAATTAATTGATGATTATATCCGTAAAAACAAGATGAATATTCGTCGGATTTCAGAAAAATCCGGTTTAAGAGACATTATGATGCTATCTGAAAACTCATTTATGGAATGGGACAACGAAGAAGATGAAATCTACAACGATCTATAAGAAGTGGGACATTATTTTAGTGCCTTTTCCATTTACAGATCATACGAGTTCAAAAAAGAGACCGTGTCTAATAATCTCGCCTGATGAATACAACAAAGGTTCCGATATTTTAATATCCTTCATTACGAGTAAGTTAGATCGTGAAAAACGGTTAGGTGATTATAAAATTGAAAAATGGGAAAAGTCAAAATTACCTAAGCCATCTATGATAAGGATGAAATTTGCAACAATCGATAAGTCTATAGTTGTAAAGAAGATTGGTAGCTTAGAAGAACCTGATATATCCAAATTTCAAGAAGAAATAATGAAGTTTTTTGAGAAATAATTTTATATAAGAATTCATTAAAGTCATGGAAATTCAACCAAAATATCTCTGTGTTTTAATAAATATTAAGGCTGCACGCAGTATATTTTAACGGCTGTTTTAAGATATTTAAGGGATAAGGCTGATATAATGGAAATATTTACAAGGAGATAAAAAAATGGGAATAATCGAATGGGCGAACCTGAAAGTTAAAACTCAGAATATCTGGGATATTGGAATTCTCAAAATTTTCTGTACGATTGTCGGAATTATTTTAGGAGCCTATATTTCAAATTTTGTCATACAATACGTTTGGTGGTTTGTAGTAATTGCCATTCTTCTGTTCATTTGGCTTATGTACCGGTTTCTAAAAGTTAAAGTGTAAATTTCGTTAAGAGAAACAGGACAGGAAAAATCTCATGTTGTCGGTTTATTTTATTACCGCCTGCTCACTCGCAGAGACATGCTCCATATAAACAACAACGCCGCAACAGCAATCATAGCAGCGCCTACCACCGCGCTGCCCTGTAATAATTCACCCACACCAAAAAACACAAAAAATGGACAAGTAAGCATAAATAGAATTTTAAAGATTTTATTTCTGAGCCGTTGTCTATGTTTTTTTTATGGGACATCCTGCTCTCTATCCGCTCAATATTAAACTATATGTTCAAGTAATAAAAATCAACTAAAATATTTTTTCTGGAATATCTCGAAATTATCCCTTATAATAACAGTACAAATAAGGAGGGTTCAAATGTATCAAAAAGTGCTGTTTCCTTTGTTTTACTACCTTGGCATCGCCAGTGTGGTTGTGGGAATTTTGTCAAAACTCTTTAATTTCATGATCTTCGATCTGAAACCGTCCCGTTATCTTATGTTCGCCGGTATCTGTGTGCTGTACGCTATTGCTACACTACTTTATGACAGGTTTTGTAAGGATAAATCCTAACTGAAGTTACCCCGAAATTTTAGCGCTGTACCTAATTTTATGTCAAGATGATATAACCTCCCCTTTCATCCCCTCCTTGCCAAGGAGGGGAAAGAGGGGTGGTCAATTAAAATCTTCATGAAATAAGGCTTTTTCCATCTCAACTTTCCTAAATTACTTTTCCATTAGTCA